>JBCDJH010000125.1:0-6359 GCA_038747965.1 Pseudomonadota bacterium | reverse complement strand
GCGCCGGATATCGGGCGCGTCGATCTCAGACGTTTGGTCGAAGAGGTGAGTTTCGGAGAAACAGAGGCGTTCGGACAATCCGTTGATCTCGTCAACGAGGTTCCCGAAGGCTTTGATATGGATGCGGATCGCGCGCAGTTGTTTCGCATCTTGCTGAATCTGAGCCGCAACGCCGCCCAAGCCCTCTCCGCGCAAAAGGACGAAAAGGAACGGGGCAAGATCGTGATTACGGCCGAGTGGGCGGGGGCCGCGGCGAAAGTGCGCGTGAGCGACAACGGCCCCGGACTTCCGCCCCGCGCCATCAAGCATTTGTTCGAACCCTTCAAGGGGAGCGCGCGGCCCGGCGGATCGGGCCTTGGCCTCGCCATCGCGCGCGAACTCGCCCATGGCCATGGCGGTCAACTCACCCTTGAAAGATCCAGCGAAGACGGCGCGACGTTCCTTCTCGAACTGCCGAATGCGCATCCGGGCGACAAGACGGACTCTGCGCGGTGACGAGCGCTCCAGGCGAGCCGGCGGACTGGCGCCCCGACGCCTACCGATTGTTTGAGGATGAACGCACCCAGCCAGCCCGCGATCTCGTCGCGCGCATTGCGTCCTTTCCAGCCAAGCGGATCGTTGATCTTGGCTGTGGTCCCGGAAACTCCACACGGCTCCTGAAGGCGGCATGGCCGGACGCGGACGTAACGGGCGTTGACGCGTCGCCGGAGATGGTGGCGACGGCGAAGGAAGCTGCGGACGGGATCGCTTATCGCCAAGGCGATATCGCGGCTTGGGCGGCGGCGGACAGCGACGGGCCCTCGCCTGACATCATTTTTTCGAACGCCGCGCTCCATTGGCTTGATGATCACGGCGCCCTGTTCCCGCGCCTCCTGGCGAGCGCCAGCGAAACGGGGCTGCTCGCCGTGCAAATGCCCGACAGTTTCGATTATCCGGCCCACACGGCCCTTGCTGAAACGGCCGCGAAAGGCTGGCCCGACGCTCAATTGCCGCCCGAACGCCGACGACCGGTTCTGGAGGCGGCGGTCTACCGCAGCCTGCTGCAAGCCGCCCCCCGGATCGCCATCTGGCGAACGGAATATCTGCAAGTTCTGGAAGGAACCGACGCGGTCTTTCGTTGGGTCCGGGAGACCGCCATGCGACCTTACCTCGCCAAGCTGCCCCCATCGGCGCGGACCGCTTTTGAAGCCGCCTGCCGAGACCGTTTGGCGGAGCTTTTTCCACCCGAACCGGGCGGCGCAACGCTCATGCCGTTCCGGCGATTGTTCATTGTCGCCGCGCGCAAATAACTGCGCCTACCCGCGATTGGCTTTTCAACGGTCCTATGACGGTTTTTTTGCGAATCACCTTAGTTAACGCCGAGTAAACAGGATTGTTTTAAGAACAAGAGCTTCCTGGGGGCGACGCCATGGCCTTTATCGTTACGATCGCGCAGCAAAAAGGCGGCGCCGGTAAAACAACGCTCGCTTGTCATTTGGCGGCCGCGCTGGCCGAGACCCTCCAAGTTGAGCCAGAAGAAATTGCGACGATCGACTTAGACCCGCAGCAAAGCCTCACTTACTGGGCGGAGCTTCGGCGGGCGCGCAAGTCCGGCCCGGCGACACAGCACATCTCAGCGACAGGATACAGAGCGACGGCGGAGCTTTCCCGGCTGAAGCGGGATTGCCGCGTCATCATTCTGGATACGCCCCCGCATGCGGAAAGCACCACACGCATGGCGATCCGCGCGGCGGATCTGATCCTTGTGCCTCTGCAGCTCACCGCCTTCGATCTTCTCGCCACAAAGACGACGGCGGAGATGATCGGCGTCAGCGGCAAATCGCCTCTCCTCGTGTTCAACCGCGTGCCGCCGCGCTCGCGCGTCGCCAACGCGATCCGCGATCGGATGGCCGATTTTCAGGTGCCGATCGCCGAGACAGAGATCGGCGCGCGGACGGCCCTCGCCGAAAGCATTCTGGTGGGACGCGGGGTGACCGAAACAGCGCCCAACTCAGTGGCGGCCCGGGAAATTCGCGCGCTCGCCGGCGAGGTTAGCGAGTACATCCAATAGACCAACCGGACTGCCCGCGAAATGGAGCGAGCCCGGCGCTACTCCGCCGTTCCAACAATCACGGTACCTTCGCGGCGGCGATCGGCGGCGCCGACGAGGCCATTCGGCGTGGCCAGTAGACCGTGCAGACCGCTGGTTAAGCGGCGCTCGGACAATTCATGACCCCGCGCCGTAAGCGCCTGTCGGAAGCTCTCGTCGAACGCGCCGGCTTCGAGGGTCGTCACCCCGCGCGCGACGGAGAAGTTCGGGAGATCGACAGCCTCCTGGATCGGCAGCCCCCAGTCGAGCAGAGCGATGAGCGACTTCACCACAGAGCCGATGATGTTCGGCCCGCCGGGAGAGCCTATTAGGGCGTAGACGTCGCCATTCTCATCGAACACGATGGTGGGCGACATGGAGCTGCGCGGGCGTTTTCCAGGAGCCACCGCATTAGCGACCGGGACGCCGTCCACCTCAGGTCGGAACGAAAAATCTGTCAGCTGATTATTAAGAATGAAACCCGCCGCCATGAGGTGGCTGCCAAAGGGCGCTTCGACGCTGCTGGTCATCGACACGGCATCGCCATTGCTGTCGATCACGCTGAAATGGCTGGTGGAGGGCGGCTCCGGAGAGGCGCCGGGCGCGCGCGGGGGGCCATCCGCCTCGTCACCCTTGACGAACGCAGCAGGATCGCCCGCCTCAACAGCATCGGCGGCCGACTCAAAGCTGATCTGCGACGCGCGGGCCGCAAGATACTCCGCATTCAGCATGGCTTCGATGGGGGCCTCCACCATGTCTGGATCCGCCAGATAGAGATTGCGATCGGCGTAGGCGAGCTTGCTCGCCTCCAAGATAAGATGCAGCGCTTCGGGAGAGGACGGCTCGAAAGCCGCCATATCGAAACTCTGCAACATGCCGAGGATTTGCAGACTGGTGACGCCGCCGGACGACGGCGTTGTCATGCCGCACACGGTGTATTGCCGATAGAGCGCGCATAGATCGGGGCGAATTTTGGCCTCGTACTTCCCGAGGTCCTCCATCGTCATCTCAGCCGCGGCCGTCGGCGCGCCCGAGACCGCCGCGACAATTTTCTCCGCAATGGCGCCCTCGTAGAACTCGTCGGGCCCGCCTTTGGCGAGCGCCCGCAACGTCGAGGCGTAAGCGGGGTTCTTCAGGACATGCCCAACGGGGAGCGGGTCGCCGTTCTCGAGAAAGAGGTAAGACTTGGTCGCCGGGTCCACATCGAGACGCGGAATGCGCGTGATCATGAAATTCAAGCGTTCGGAGACTTCAAAGCCGTTTTCGGCAAGCTCGATCGCCGGTTGAAAGACGTCCGCCCACGGAAGCGCGCCGTGACGCGCATGGGCCTTCGCCAGCAGCGCAACGACGCCCGGTACGCCGACGGATTTACCGCCGACCACCGCATCAAAGAAGCTGAGGGGCGCTCCGTTCTCGTCTAGAAACTGATCTGGGGTCGCGCTGGCCGGCGCCGTCTCACGGCCATCATAGGAGGTGAGCTCGCCATCGGCGCTGTCGTAATGGAGCATGAAGGCCCCGCCCCCGACGCCCGAGGCTTGCGGCTCGACCAGGGTCAGCACGAGCTGGACGGCGATCGCCGCGTCGACGGCGGAGCCGCCCTTGGCGAGCATCGCGGCGCCCGCCTCGGTGGCGTGGGGATTGGCGGAGGCGACGGCAAACTGGCCTTCAAGCCCTTTAGGTTCCGCAACCTCCTCCGGCGCCGAAGTATCAGTGGGGGAGGCGTCCGGCGTCTCCGAGCCACAGCCAGAAAGGGCCAGCGCCGCGCCGCTGATAAGCGCCGCCAAGGAGACGCGAAGCCGCGCCGGGGCGCGCCCCAATTCGATATGCCGCATGACGTCCCCTCTTCGCTGGGCCAATTGCGCGGCCATCCTAGCGAGCCGCGCCCGCGCCGCAACGGCTTGACGAACGCGTTTTTGTTAGGGGCTGGGAGGCGGTCCCGGTCGGCGCACGCTGGTGATGGGCCCAACCTCTTTCGCAACCTGTTCGGCGAACGCAAGCAGCGGATTAAGCGTCACCTGCATATGGGTTCCATTGGCGTGCACGATGCGATCGTCTTCGGCGAGGATCGCCACATGACCGCGCCAAAAGACCAGGTCTCCCGGCCGGCGCGCATCTAAGGCCACCGGCTCGCCGATTTCCGCCTCCTGGCGATCGCTATCTCGGGGACAGGGCCGCCCGGCGCGGTAGAACGCCGCTTGAACGAGCCCGGAGCAATCAAGGCCCATCCCCTGGCGCCCGCCCCACACATAGGGCGCGCCAAGAAACTGCTTGGCGGTCGCGACATAGTCGGCCTCCATCGCGCCCATATCGGCCAGCGCCTCGCCGAAGACGTACCCTCCGCCGGCAAGCCGCCAGAAGCCGTCGTCAGCCTCAACAACATCAACAGCCGCGTTCATGGAAAGCTGGACGCCGGGGGCCGCCTTGGCGCTCGGTCGGTCGTAGACGGCGGCGACGGGCGCGGCGATGCGCCGACGCGCGAACCCCTCGGGCGGGACGTCTGGCGCCGGCTCCAATGCGGCCGCGTCGACATAGCCCACATACCCGTCCCGGTCGCTCTGCACCCAGGCCCAACCATTCGCTGAGACGTCGAAGCGCCGCGCGGTCTCCCCGAACAGCAGTTCGGTGTCGATGGCCTCCCGGTCGCCGGGGCCGCGCCGAAGAGCGCTGGCGGGCGCGCGAACCCGCACGGCCTCGCCCTCCACAAAGCGGGCGGCCTCCACTTGGCCTCGGAGGGCGGCGGACGCCAGATCGGGACGGGCGGGCGTAAAGCGCTTATCCATCAGCTGACGCTGCGGCCCGTTCGCCACTGGCGGTTGCGGGCCGCTCCAATCCGCCGATTGTCTCCGCAAACTGATAGAGATGCATCGCCCCCGCCACCGTGCGGTGAATCAGAACATTGCGGCCGTCGGATGGGTCAGGCCCCCGCCGGGCGAAGCCAAGCCGCTCCAACCGATCCAGCGCCCGGGTCACCGCCGGTTTCGCGAGGCCGAGATGCGAGGCCAGCCCCCGAACGGTCGCTGGCGGATTGTCCATATAAATGGTCAACAGGATCGCCATCTGCCGCACGGTGAGGTCCGCCCCCTCGCCGCGCATGCCGGCCGTGAGCACTTCTCGCCAGTGGCGCAGCGCTCGCATGTTCGTCTCCGACGGCAAAGACGCTTCAAATTGTGTTTGGGGTGCGGACATAACCTCTGCGCGCATCGTTTCGCTAACGAAAAGGTGGCGCAGTTCGCATAGCGCGGCAAGACGTTCAGCCGCGAAACCGGCGCTCCAACATCTCAAAAAGCGCGCGAACGCCTTGCAAGACGCCGCCCTCAGGACGGCCCGGGCGGGACTGACGATTCCAGGCGTAGATATCGAAATGCAGCCAATTCATTGGATCGGGCGCGAACCGTTTGAGAAAGAGCGCCGCAATGATCGATCCGGGCGCCGCCGATTTCGCTGTGTGGCACAGATCGGCGACCGGGCTGTCGAGCGCGGACGCGTAGGGCTCCCAAAGCGGCAAGCGCCAAACCGGGTCGCCCAACGCCGCTGCGGCCTCGGTGAGCTCCCCGCTCAGCGCTTCGTTGTCGGTGTAGAACGGTGCGGGATCGGGCCCGAGCGCCACCCGCGCGGCGCCAGTGAGCGTCGCCATCTGAATGATGAGACCGCCGCGTCCTTCCTCTTCGCCGGCATAGGCGAGCGCATCGGCGAGGATCAATCGACCCTCCGCGTCTGTGTTAAAGATCTCGACCGACAGCCCCTTACGGCTCGGCGCAACGTCGCCCGGACGGAACGCATCGCCGGAGACCGCGTTCTCCACCGCCGGCACAAGAGCCCGCAACCGCACCGGCAAACCAGACGCCATAATCAGATGCGCAAGCGCAAAAACATGGGCGGCGCCGCCCATGTCTTTCTTCATCAAAGCCATGTAGTCGCCGGTTTTGATGTTGAGCCCGCCGCTGTCGAAACAGACGCCTTTGCCGACGAGGGTGACGGCCGGGGCGCCCGGATCCCCCCACCGCAAATCGATCAGGCGCGGCCCTTTGACGGAGGCGCGGCCAACGGCGTGGATAAGCGGAAAGCCATCACGCAGCGCATCGCCCGTTATCACCTCGAAAGCCGCCCCGTGACGTTGGGCCAGCTGCGCCCAAGCCTCCGCCAGCTCCTCCGGCCCCAAATCATTGGCGGGGGTGTTGATGAGATCCCGCGCCCATGCGTCCGCATCGGCCTGGCGCTCGATGGCGGCGCTGTCGACGCCATCCGGCGCCTTGAGGCGCGGGCGTTCATCGTTGGAGCCCGCCCCAGCGCG
>JBCDJH010000124.1:0-6367 GCA_038747965.1 Pseudomonadota bacterium | reverse complement strand
CGATAAAAACCATCAGATCGCTGGAACGCGCCAGCGAAACGCAACGCGACCGTATCGCCTATCGGCGCATTCAGAGCCACGCGGCCCTCAATACGGCCGAAATTACCCGCCAAGAACTGCGCGTCAGCCCCATACTCACCGAGAACCGGCGCTTTGGTTCGTACGTTAACGATACCGGCGACGGTGTTCTTACCGAACAGCGTGCCTTGCGGCCCGCGCAGCACCTCCACCTGTTCGATGTCAAAAAGATCGAGCAGCTGGGTTTGAACGGACGGCACCACGAAATCATCGACGGTCACGCCAACTTGCGACTCCGAGTAAACGATGATGTCCGTTTGTGCGGCGCCGCGAATTGCGAAGGAGGCGGCGTTAAAGCCTGTGATTTTGGATGCGGAGAAGTTCGGCACAAGCTGTGCGATATCACCCAAATCTCGCGGCACGATCGATTGAACGGTTTCCTCGTTCAGAGCCGTCACCGCGACCGGCGTTTGTTGTAGGTTTGTCTCACGACGCGTCGCTTGAACGATGATTTCGTCCGTCTGCGCCAGGGCGGCGCTGGACCACATGGCGCCGCCTGCGGCCGCGCCGACCGCCAACGCGTTGACGGCCATCGGAGCCGCGCAGGCCAGCAATCGCGCCTTTGAGTTCAATTTCCTTAGCATCGTTTAGCCCTCCCTTTCCGACCTTGGTTCGCCAGGCCGCTTTGATCATCGCTCGATGGTCAATCTGGACCTCACGAGCGATAAATTCCAATCAACCATGCTTGTTTTTTTCCTGGCGCGCAACACTCCAGATCCCAGCTTTGTTCAATGTTTTCTGCAAGATTGGCCATTCAGCAACACTTTCTGCAGGATGCTGCATCGCAACAAAACAATCTTGGCTGTTTGGTTTTCATTGACGGATCGCAGATCGGAATGCGATCCTTCCGAACAAGCATAGAGATGATCCGGGCCGCCGCATGGCCATGGACGCAGAGAGCCCGGAGGACGCTGCTATGGCGTGTACATTCCTCGCCAAATTCAAGATTTTTCCGGAGAAGGAACAGGCCTTCTTAGACGCCTGCGAGGCCATGGAGAAAGCGGTGGCCGCAAACGAGCCAGACGCACTGACCTATAAGTTCTTCCGGTTACGCGAGGAGAACAGCTTCGCCGTACTGGAATCATTCGCAGACGAAGCAGCCGAAGAGGCCCATCAGAACTCGGCACATTTTAAAGAGATTGGGCCCAAGATGATCGACTGCATTGATGGCGGCTGGACCCGCGAATATCTCGACCCGCTGAAGTGAGGGCGCAGCCATGACGCCTCAATCCCCCGATGACGTTCTTACCCTAAGCGATCTTCTGATCAGCGCTGCGGAGAGCCGGCCAGATGCGGACGCTCTCGTTTTCCCAGAGACGCGGCAGACCTACTCGGAGCTTTACGCCGCCGCTCGGCGATGGGCGAAAACGTTCATGGCGCTCGGCGTGCCCCAAAAGGGGCATGTCGGCCTATTGATGACGACCCAGCCGGAATTCGTCGAAGCGTTGTTCGGCGCAGCGCTCGCCGGCGCCGCGGCGGTGCCCATCAATGCCCGCTATGCGCCGGAAGAGCTGAGCTATCTCATTGAAAACGCAGACATTGCCTCGCTCGTCACCACCAATCGCGTGGCCGAAGCGGTGGATTTCGTTGGGCGGCTGAAAACGGCGTTCCCCAGCATTGAGGCTTCTGCGGACAGCCGCGCCCTATCTCTAGACGCCGCGCCCCGCTTGAAGAGCGTTATCGTGACGGGAGGCGAGGACGCGCCGGGCTTCCTAGGCGAGGCGACCGCGGCGGGCTCGGCAGACGCCGTTTCCGACGAAGCCCTCGACGAACGGATCGCCGCCGTTTCGCCGGACGATCTCGGACTTATCCTCTACACCTCCGGCACCACCTCCAACCCCAAAGGGTGCATGATCCCGCACCGGGCGATTGTTTACAACAGCCGCGCGCTTGGCCGGTATCGATATGAGATGACGAAGGACGATCGGTTCTGGTCGCCTCTGCCGATCTTCCACATCGCGGGAATTCTCCCGATGATCGCGGTGTACGATGTCGGCGGAGCGTATCTCACCATTCCGCATTTCGACCCAGCCGTCGCCCTGCATATGCTGGAGCGCGAGGGGGCGACGATGACCTATCCCTCTTTCGTCACCATTATGCAGGATCTCATAAGCCACCCGAACTTTCCCTCCACGGATCTCAGTAAAGTGCGGCTTATGAATTCGAATCTCGGCGTCCAACCCGGCGCGATTAAGGATGCGATCCTCACCGCGATGCCGAACACGATTCAAGTTGGCACCTATGGCCTGACAGAGGCCTCCGGCACGGTGTGCACCAGCCGCCTTTCAGATGATGAAGAAACCCGCACCTCCCGGCTTGGCGTGCCCTTGCAAGGGTGGGAGCTGAAGATCCTCGACGCTGAGACCAGCGAGGCGTGCGGCCCAAACGCGCGCGGCGAGATCTGCATTCGCGGCCCGGGCATGCTGACAGGCTACTATAAAGACCCCGTCAAAACGGCCGAAGCGATCGACGCAGACGGCTGGCTGCACACCGGCGATATCGGCTCGCTCGATGGCGCCGGTCAGATCATGTTCCATGGGCGGACGAAAGACATGCTGAAAGTTGGCGGCGAGAATGTCGCCGCCGCCGAAATTGAGAGCGTTCTCAACGCCCATCCGGCGGTGGAGCTGTCGCAGATCGTGGGCGCTCCGGACGATCGGTATGCCGAAGTCGCTGCGGCGTTCGTCAAGCTCCATGCGAATGAGCGCGCCAGTGAAACTGAGCTTATGGAGTTCTGTCACGGCAAGCTTGCCCGCTTCAAAATCCCGCGCTACGTGCGGTTCGTGGACGATTGGCCGATGTCCACCAGTAAGATTCAGAAGTTCAAGCTGAAGGCCCAGATCGAAGAAGAATTGGCCTCCGCCGGCAAGGCCTCTTAACCCGCAGGAGACGTGATATGACGGCGTTCGTCGCGAAACTCACCATCAAACCGGAAATGCGGGAGACGTTTGAGGCGCTGCAAACCGAGCTTCGAGAGCTGACGCACGCGCAAGAGCCGAACACCCCGGTTTATGAACTCATTCGCTCGCGCGACGACGACACGGTCTATCTGTGCGTCGCCACCTTTACTGATGAAGCGGCGTTCGAGTTTCACCAGCAGACGGATTTTCACGATCGGCTCGCGCCCGCCATTCTTGATTGCCTGGCGAAAGAGATGGAGCTCTCATTCTACGACATCATCGGCTCCGCGAAACGGGCGGACGCTTAGGCGACGGTTCCGGCGCCTTGAATTCAAACGGCGCGTGGTTCGCTAGCGCGAATTGCAGCGCAAGCAGCTCGCCGGTTTCGCGTCCGCAATGCGCGCAAACAAAGACTTAGAGCCGGTTGCGGCACTTAAATTGACTCGTATCAGACGCAAACGGCTCTAAAGGCCGGCCGGGTCTTCAAGAACGCTTTTCAGCGCTGACAGGAACGCGCCGCCGAGCGCGCCATCAACAGCACGGTGGTCGCAAGACAGCGTCGCATTCAACAGACTGACGAATCCCTCTTGCTCATCAGCGACGCGCTCGATCGCGCCGACGGCCAAGATCGCGCCCATCGGTGGGTTCACCACGGCGTCGAAACTCGTCACCCCAAACATCCCGAGGTTTGAGAGGCTGAAGGTGCCGCCTTGATACTCCGATTGGGCGAGCTTCTCCGCCCGCGCGCGCTCCGCCAGATCTCGCATCTCCGCCGAAATCGCCGCCACTGACTTCGTATCGGCGCTTCGCACGATCGGCGTCACCAGACCGCCCGGCACGGCGACAGCCACTGAGATATCAGCGTGGCGATACCGATGGATCGCGTCCCCCTTAAAATGGACGTTGACATCGGGCGTCTTCATCAAAGCCGCGGCGCTCGCCTTAATAAGATAATCGTTGATCGACGGCGCCCCGCCGCTCGCTTCCTTGGCGGCGTTCCGTAGCGCGATGAGAGCGTCCATTCGGATCTTGGTGCGGAGATAGAAATGGGGAACGGTTTGGTTCGCCTCGCTTAAGCGCTTGGCGATGGTTCGCCGCATAGCTGAGAGCTTGACGACCTCAAAGCTGTTCTCGTCGGCGCCGCCGCTCTGGTCGGGATCAAGCCCCTGGGCCTTCGCCGCCTGCTCAACGTCCTGCAGCGAAACCCGCCCCTTTCGCCCGCTGCCCGTCACCGCGCTCAAATCCACGTGCAAGGCCGCCGCAAGCTCCGCCGCTTTTGGCGAGATGTTAAGGCCTTCCGGGATGCTCATTTTTGCGCCGCCCGCTGCATTCGGCGGCGACGGCGCCGGGGCGGACGGCTCTTCGTCCCCATCGCCGAAGCCCGCATCGGCCGGCTTGAACGCACTCACGAAGGCGTCGACATCGGCGTCGGCGACGTCCGCATCGGCGAAGACGGCGATCAGCGCGCCGACTTTGTATGCCTCGCCCGCCTCACCAATGCGTCTACGGAGCGTCCCTGAGAACTCCAATTCCACATCGTTGGCGATCTTATCCGTTTCAATAACGACGAATAGCTCGCCTTCGTTAATGGCGGCGCCTTCCTCGGCGCGCCATTCGCGAATCACGCCTTCTTCCATCTCGATGCCCCATTTCGGCATGGTGAAGGCTTGAATTTTGTCACTCATGGCGTTCGCCTATTTGTAGGATGTGACAGCGCGAACAGCGGCTTCGATATGCGCTGGGCTCGGAACGAAGGCGCGCTCTAGCTCCTTCGCAAACGGCACCGGCGCGTGGGGCGCGGTCACTTGTTGGACAGGGGCCTTCAAGGACGAGAAGCCGTGGGTCGCGATAAATCCCGCAATGTCTGAGGCGATCGAACAGCGGGGCGGACACTCGTCTACGACAACCACGCGGCCGGTTTTCTCAACACTGTCCAAAATCGTATCTTCGTCGAGGGGGCTTGTGGTGCGCAAATCAATCAAATCGCAATTGACGCCATCCTCCGCCAGTTTCGGCAGGGCTTTTTGCGCGAACGTCACCATACGGCCCATGGCGATGATCGTTGCATCGTCTCCTTCAGACAGCAGGGCCGCCTTCCCGAAGGGCACGAGATACTCGCCTTCGGGCGCATCGCCCTTCCGGCCGTACATCGCTTTGTGTTCAAAGAACACGACCGGATCGTCATCACGGATCGCGCTCATCAAAAGGCCTTTGGCGTCGGCCGGGTTAGAGGGCAGCGCGACCTTCAGCCCAGGGATCGACGTGATGATCTGGTACATTGTCTGGCTGTGCTGAGCGGCCATATTCATACCCGCGCCATAGGGCACCCGTATGACCACGGGACAGGTCGCCTTTCCGCCCGACATGTAGCGAAACTTCGCCGCCTGGTTCATGGTTTGGTCAAGGGCGAGCCCCAGGAAGTCGGCAAACATGATTTCGGCCACGCCGCGCTTTCCAGCAAGCGACGCGCCCACGGCGAGGCCGACAATCGTATTTTCTGAGATCGGCGTGTCGATCACCCGGTCTGCGCCGAACTTCGGCAACAACCCACTTGTGACGCCAAATATACCGCCGGAGGCTTCCCGCTCTCCAGAACTGCCGCCCGCCCCGCCGGAGACGTCTTCACCGCACACGAAAACGCTAGGATCGCGCTCCATTTCAAAATGCAGCGCTTCGTTGAGCGCGTCGCGATAGGTCATCGTAGGCATCGCAGCCGCTCCTTATGCGTATGATACGTAAACGTCGGTCTCGACTTCGTCCGTCGAGGGGCCTGGCGCGCTCCGCGCTTCTTCGACGGCCTCATCGATAAGAGCGAGCGCCGCTTCATCCACCGCCTTGAGATCGCTCTCCGCCAACACGCCGTCGCCCGTCACTTGATCGCGGAACGCCGTCAAGCCGTCCATCGTCTCGCGGTGGCGTTTCACTTCGTCCTTTGCGCGATACTTCTGGGGATCGCCCTCGAAATGCCCAAAGAAACGTGTAGTGACGAACTCCGCCGTGCAGGGCCCTTTGCCTGCGCGGGCGTGATCGAGCAACTCCGCCATCGCGTCATAAACGGCGAAGTAATCGCAGCCATCCGCCTTGATCGTCTTCATGCCGAAGGCCTCAGAGCGCCCCGCGATGTCCTTTGAGCCGACAGCGTAATCAGCCCCGGTATGCTCGGAATAGCCATTGTTCTCGATAACAAAAATGGCCGGCGCGTTGATCACGACGGCCATGTTCATGGCCTCAAGGACAGCGCCTTGATTGACAGAGCCATCGCCGCCGAAGGAGATGGCGACGCGCCCCTCACCGTCCAGCTTGGCCGACAGCGCCGCGCCCACGGCCAAGGGGCCGCCCGCGCCGACGATGCCGTTCGCGCCGAGCATGCCCTTGTCGAAATCGGCGAT
>JBCDJH010000123.1:0-6468 GCA_038747965.1 Pseudomonadota bacterium | reverse complement strand
GGACAATGTCGGCGTCGTCGTCGTCGAGGGCCTCACCGCGGGCACGGATATGCTTTGCGTTGTGACGGAGGATGATTCCGACTTCCGCCTCACCGCCGCCCAGGACGCGCCGATTGGCCACAAGATCGCGCTCTCCGATCTGCAGGAGGGCGACACAGTCATCAAGTATGGCGAAGACATCGGCCGCATGATCAAGAGCGCTGGCAAGGGCGACCACGTGCACGTCCACAACCTCAAGACCAAACGCTGGTAAGGAGCCCCATCCATGACGCAGAGCGATTTTTTTCTGGGCTATCGGCGCGAAAACAACCGGGTGGGCGTGCGCAATCACGTCGTCATCCTGCCGGTGGACGATATCTCCAACGCCGCCGCCGAAGCCGTCGCCAATAATATTAAGGGCACGCTCGCGCTGCCGCACGCCTATGGGCGGCTGCAGTTCGGCGAGGATCTAGATCTGTTTTTCCGCACCATCATCGGCACCGGCGCGAACCCGAATGTCGCGGCCTGTGTCGTTATCGGCATTGAGCCCGGCTGGACCGGCAAAATCGTCGACGGCATCGCCGCCACCGGCAAGCCCGTCACCGGTTTTTCGATCGAGCAGAATGGCGACATCGCCACCATCGCCGCAGCCTCGCGCCAGGCGAAAGAGTATGTGCACTGGGCCTCTGAGCTGCAGCGCGAGAAATGTCCGATTTCGGATTTGTGGATTTCCACCAAATGCGGGGAGTCCGATACGACCTCCGGCTGCGGCGCGAACCCCACCGTCGGCAACATGTACGATAAGCTCATTCCGAAAGGCGTTCACGGCGTCTTCGGCGAGACGTCGGAGTTGACGGGCGCGGAGCATTTGGCGAAAGCGCGGGCGGCGACGCCCGAGGCCGGCGAGAAATTCATGGCCACGTTCCAGGCCTACCAGGAAGACGTCATCGAGGCCCACAAGACCTCCGACCTCTCCGAGAGCCAGCCCACCAAAGGCAACATCGAAGGGGGGCTCACCACGATTGAGGAGAAGGCCCTTGGCAATCTGGAAAAAATCGGCCGGACGGTGAAATACATCGACGTGCTGGGCCCGGCGGAGGCGCCGGAGAAAGGCCCCGGCATGTACTTTATGGACTCCTCGTCCGCCGCCGCCGAATGCGTGACGTTGATGGCCGCAGGCGGCTTTGCGCTTCACACGTTCCCGACCGGCCAAGGCAACATCATCGGCCATCCGATTGTGCCGGTGGTGAAGCTGACGGCGAACCCGCGCACCATCCGGACCATGGGCGAGCACATCGACGTCGACGTTTCCGGCCTGTTGCGGCGGGAGCTGACCATGGACGCGTCCGGCGACGCCTTGATCGACATGGTGATCCGCACCGCCAACGGCCGGGCGACCGCGGCGGAGGCCTTGGGCCACCGCGAGTTCGTGATGACCAAGCTCTACCGCAGCGCTTAAGCTGACAATCGCGCGAGGGGCCTCATGGCCGACGTCACTCTTTCCCTTGCGGACGCGCAGGCGCTTGCGGAGGCGGCTTTCCGCGCGTCCGGCGCGAGCGAGGCGTGCGCCGCCGCCACGGCGCGCGCGCTTGTCTCCGCCCAGGCGGACGGGCAGGGAGGCCACGGGCTCATGCGCATCCTGTCTTATACGGAGCAATTGAAGGCCGGCAAAGCGAACCCGGCCGCGACGCCCAGGCTCGAAGAGCTGTCGCCCACGGCCGTCGCCATCGATGCGGGCTTCGGGCTCGCCTACGAGGCGCTGGAGTTGGCGGTGGCGGAGACCGCCCGGCGGGCCAAAGGCGCCGGCGTCGCCATCGCCGCCATTCGGCGCTCTCACCATTTCGGGCAAGCGGGCGCCCATGCGGAGCGGCTGGCGGAGCGGGGGCTTATTGGCCTTGTCTTCGGCAATTCGCCCAAGGCCATCGCCTTTTGGGGCGCGGCCAAACCGGCCATGGGCACAAACCCCATCGCGTTCGCGGCCCCCATGCCGGCGGGCGCGCCGCCGCTCGTTATCGATTTGGCCGTCTCGGTCGCGGCGCGCGGCAAAGTCGTCGCAGCTGAAAAGGCGGGTACGGAGATCCCGGCCGACTGGGCCCTGGATGCAAAGGGCGATCCCACCACCGATCCCGCTGAGGCGATGCGCGGCTCAATGGCCCCCGTCGGCGGGGCGAAGGGCGCGGCGCTCGCCCTTATGGTTGAAGTCCTCGCGGCCGGCGTGACGGCGTCGCATTTCGGATTTGAGGCGAGCTCTCTGTTCGACGCGGAAGGCGCGCCGCCCAATCTCGGCCAAACGCTGCTCGCCATCGACGCCGACCTCCTGTCAGGCGGCGCGTTTTTGGGCCGGATGGGCGCCCTGCGCGACGCGATTGATGCGGCGGACGGAGCCCGGCTGCCGGGCCAAAGCTGCATCGCCGCCCGGGCGAAGGCGGCCGCTGAGGGCGTCAGCCTGCCCCAGGGCCTTTACGACGAGATCAAAGCCATCGCCGGCGAGGCGGCGTGACCGCCCGCGCGCTTGCATTCTCCGCCTGGCGGGAGAGGGCGGGCGCGCTCGCCCCCGGGGTTCTCATTGCACTGACGATCGCCGCGGCCTCCCGCTTTATATCCGAGCATTACGGCGCGCCCGCCATGCTGTTCGCCTTGCTCATCGGCATGGCGTTCCATTTTCTGACGGAAGAAGGCAAATGCGCCGAGGGGGTCGAGTTCACCTCCAAGACGCTGCTGAAATGGGGCGTCGCCTTGCTCGGCGCCCGGGTCACCTTCGATCAGATCGCGAGCTTGGGCATCGGCCCGCTTTTGATGGCCCCGGCGCTGATCATCGGCACCATTGGGGCCGGCGTGCTGATCGCGCGGGCGTTCGGACGGCCCTGGACCTTCGGCCTTCTCACCGGCGGCGCCGTCGCCATTTGCGGCGCGTCGGCCGCCTTGGCGCTCTCCTCCGTTTTGCCGAAGACGGAGGAAATGCGGCGGGACACATTGTTCACTGTGGTCGCGGTGACATCGCTCTCCACAGTAGCGATGGTCCTCTACCCAGTGTTGTTTGCAAGCTTCGGCCTCGACGATATGCAGATCGGCGTCCTCATCGGCGCGACCATCCATGACGTCGCGCAAGTGGTGGGGGCGGGCTACGCCGTGTCGGAGGACGCCGGCAACGTCGCCACCTATGTGAAGTTGCTACGGGTCGCCTGCCTGCCTGTCGCCGTGCTCGCCTACGCTCTCATTATGCGCAGGGCCGCCCGCGCCGGGGGAGGCGGCCTTGAAGAGGCGGCCGCGCCGTTCCCCTGGTTCGCCGTCGCCTTCGCGCTCATCCTTGTGGCGAACAGCGTGGGCGCCGTGCCGGCCCCGCTGCGCTCGGCGATGGATTGGTCGTCCGGCTGGCTGCTTATCGCCGCCATCTCCGCCCTAGGTATGAAAACGTCCCTCAAGGCGATGGCGAGCCTCGGCGCGCGCCATGTCTGGGTGGTGGTCGCCGAGACGGTGGCGCTGTGCGCCGCGGCCGTCGGCGCTCTTCTCCTTATGTCCCACTAAACGGAGGGCCGCCGCCATGGCCGATATCGTCGTCAGCGAATTCATGGACGAGGCGATCGCCCGCGAGGCCTTCGCCGGCCACGACCTTCTGTTCGACCCAACATTGGTCGATGACGAGGCGCGGCTCCTGCGGGAGGCGGCGAGCGCGAAGGCGCTGATCGTCCGCAATCGGACGCAGGTGCGCGGGGGCCTTCTGGAGGCGGCGCAAAACCTTCAGGTGGTCGGCCGGCTTGGCGTCGGCCTCGACAACATCGATCTCGCGGCTTGTAAGGCGCGCGGCGTCGCCGTGCGCCCGGCGAGCGGCGCCAACGACCTCTCCGTGGCGGAGTATGTGATCACCGCCGCGCTGGTCTTGTTGCGGGGGGCGTGGCTCTCCTCCGGCGATGTGGCGGGGGGCGCCTGGCCGCGGGGCGCGCTGATCGGCCGCGAGATGTCCGGCAAGACGCTTGGCCTCATCGGCTTCGGCGCCATCGCCCGGGAGACGGGCATGCGCGCCGCCGCGCTCGGCATGGAGGTGATCGCCCACGACCCGTTCCTGCCGGCAGAGGATCCCGCCTGGCGCGCCGCCAAATCCGTTGAGCTTTCGGACCTCTACGCCGCGGCCGATGTCGTCAGTCTCCATACGCCGCTGACGCCGGAGACCCGCGGCCTCCTCGGCGCGGACGCCATTGCGCGCATGAAAACGGGGGCCATCGTCATCAATGCGGCCCGCGGCGGCGTCGTTGACGAAGCCGCCCTCGCCGCCGCCCTCAAAGACGGCCGCCTCGGCGGCGCCGCCCTCGACGTCTTCGAGACCGAACCCCTCACCGAGGCCGCCGGCGCCAAATTCGCCGGCCTTCCCAATCTACTCCTCACCCCCCACATCGCCGGCGTCACCGAAGAATCAAACATCCGCGTCAGCCGCGTCACAGCGGAGAACGTGCTGGCTGAACTCGCGAAGCGGGGTTAGGCGAGGCGACCCGAACGAGCCGCGCGGGGCCCACCTCGCCTGAATACAAAGCACACGAACGGCTGGCTCTCGACAAAAGCAGACGTCGAACCAAGCTCGACCAGTGTCTCAATTGGGACGATTTAAGGCCCTTGCGGCCACCCATCAACCTGTCGCCAAACATCACGATATGAGCTAATCAAAGCCCATGAGAATAATGTGCTTGAATGGGTGGGGGGGCAAACTTCACGACGAGTTGTCCAACTATGTTGCGGCCGAAACCCCAGACATACTGTGCCTGCAGGAAGTTGTTCACAGCCCTGACACTGATGAGGACCGGCTGACCTATCGCGACGGCGATCACGTATTGCCGCAAAGAGCGAACTTCTTTCGCGATATGTGCGCAGCTTTGCCAGATCACGTGGCGTGGTTCTGTCCTGCCGCGCAAGGTGATCTGTGGCGGGGCGAGACGGCTGTGCCTTCTCAATGGGGATTGGCGACTTTTGTAAGAAAAACCTTCCCCGTAATCGCCCAAGCGCAAGGGTTCGTGCATAAGTCTTTCTCACCAAATGGATATGGTGATCACCCCCGTTCGCGAACGGCGCATGCTGTCAGGCTCTATGATTTTGGAAGAGACCGCGCCGTCTGCATTACTCACATGCATGGATTACGCGATTTGAGGGGCAAGATGGATACACCAGAAAGATCAGTACAAGCACGACGTCTTCTGGAGCTTTCCCAACGTATTGCAGAACCCGGCGACGCAGCCATAATTTGTGGTGATTTCAATGTTGATCCGCAGAGCGAAACACTCGCCTACCTCAGTCAAAATGGATTTGAGGAACTCGTTCTCACCAGAGGGTACCAGAGCACTCGGACAGCTCTTTACGACAAGCTCAACAAATTTGCCGACTACATGCTTGTCAATGGGCAAGTGGATGTAATCGATTTTCAAGTTGTTTCGTATCCTGTGGTATCAGACCATTGCCCTCTGATTCTTGAGATTTAGCGGTTATAGCAGCGTATTAGTTAGGGCGATTTAAGTCGTTCAGCCACGCCCCATCCCCCCAATAGCCAATCGCCGCTTTCACGGCGCGGTCCCAGCCTTGCGTTAGGCGGGTGCGGGTCTCGTCTTCCATTGCGCGGGTGAAGCGGGCTTCGCGGCGCCAGCGGTCGGCGATTTGGTCTGTGGACGCATAGACGCCCGCTTGGAGGCCCGCTGACGGGACAGCGCGCCGCTACGGTCATGCTCGCCTGATACCTTTCGGCCGCCGGAGGCCTAGGTATCGCCAAGTTATGGGCAAGTCGGTCTCGGGCCGATTCCTAAAAAAGACGCTTGCTCGCTGCGCGCGCCTTTTGGCGCGATCGTTCAATACCTCAGTCTCGCTTCGCGCCATGGATGCCCAGACGCAGCATCGAACGGCGAAAGACTCTTTTCACCAATGACAAACTCGAAGACCGAATTATTGATCGCGGCTCTCGTCTCCTTGTGTGGATGCGCAAGCGTTCAAACAAAAAGTCATGTGGAGATCGGATCAAAGCCAATATGCGCCGCCGGAATGGATCTCGGCGCGACGCGGGTGTTCCTAAAGACTGAATGGCGTTCCGATCAGAAAGAGCCGATCGAGCGCGAGCGCATGGCGACGGACGTTATTCGAGCAGTATTTCGGGACCTTCCATGTGGCCATTTGGTCAAGGAAGAAAACACTGACGCAGGCGCCGTCGATACGCGGATCGAAGTCACGCTCCGAGAATTCGGCCCAGAACTCGTTCTTTCGATTCCTGTCCTCTGGTCTTCGAACACCGATGTTGACGCTACAATTCGCGTCACCGACGTCGCCTCTGGCGGATTGAGGTTTGCGATCTCAGAGCGCCGAAAAGAGGGCGGCGCATTTGCGGTCAAATCGCTCTCTGACGTACCCGCCACATTTGAAAGTCTGCTGATGGATTGGATCGGAAAGGACGATGCCGGTCAACGACTTTGACCTTGAGCGCACTTTACGGGGCGGCTTTTGAGAACATGGGCGCCAGATAAG
>JBCDJH010000122.1:0-6515 GCA_038747965.1 Pseudomonadota bacterium | reverse complement strand
CGCCTGTTGATTCCCAATATCGATTGTTCGCCACATTCTCCGCCCGCAAGCGGAACACAACATCGCTGTCGCCCACGATACGATCTGTGGAAAGGGTGTAGCTGGCCCCAAGGTCGAAACGTACCCAGCTATCGATTGAAATCGTATTGGCTGTATTCGTGAACTGGCTATCCGAATAGACGATACGCCCATCAAGCGCCAAGTTCGGCAGAGCTGGGACTTCATATTGTGCGCTTAGGCTTGCGCGAATATCCGGAACTCCGATTGGCGTATTGCCTTCATCAATTCCGTCTTGTGTATTTTCCAACTCGGCATCCAGCAATGTGAGACCGCCGATTAAACTCAGCCCTTCAATAATCTCGCCATATGCGACAGCTTCAATACCTCGTGTTTGCTGTTCGCCATCCGCGGAGAACACCTGGTCTTCGACGATTGAGCTTGGCCGGTTTAGAGAGAACGCACTGAGACTGGCGCCAAAGCGCTCGCCGTCATACTTCAAACCAACTTCAAACTGTTCACCGCGGAATGGGTCGAGAACCTCTCCGGCGTTGGCGACCGCCACGCCGCCGCTCAAAGCAGGAGCGACATCGCCCTGCTGGAGGTTCTCTGCGTAGTTCCCGAACAACGCGAATGATTCTGTCGCCTTAAAAACAACGCCAAAAGCCGGCGTCAAAGCGCCTTCATCATAGCCTCCGGTGCTTGCGCCGGTGTTGAAGTCGAAGCTTTCCGTATCAATCTGTTGGAAACGCAAGCCCAGTGTCACCAATAGCCGCTCATCAAGTAACGTAACAGTATCCGCGATAGCGGCTGAGAAGTTCTTGACTTCGCGTAGTGTTAAAGGATCGCTCAAATCACCACCCAAGAACGTACCGATAGGCGGGAGCTCTGCCGGCTGGGTGTCGTTTAGATTGCCATTCGCTGTGGTGAACTGGAACGCGAATGCGTTCTTTTCATTAAGGTTCGTGTACGAGGCCGACGCCACGAAGCGATGGCCAATTGCGCCGGTCTTGAACTCTGCGCTTACGCCGGCGTCACCCGCCAGAACTCTTTCTTCTCGGTTATTGTCGAACCTGAAGGCGGAGAAGTCGCCATTTTCATCTGCTGTCGGATTGGCGAGGACGTTATTTTCCTCACCCGTACGCCCGCCGAACGCGATCCAGCCAGTTACGCTCTGTGAAAAATCAAACTCCCCTCTTAGGGTTCCGAAGATATGCTCGTCCCCAGCGAATGTGTCACTCACTGCATAGTTGGCGTCTGCATCCGGAACGTCCGGTATCTCGCCGGACGGCGTGACTTGCGGGCGTGGTCGATCGAGTTCAATGTCCTGGTAGCCGATATCAGCTGTGCCTCGAAACCGATCGCTCTCATAGCTTGCGGCGAGTGAAAACACGTTTACTTCGCGCTCCTCCCCGTCAATCGCGGTTTCACCGTTGCGGCGCACGCCGTTTGCGCGCAAGCCGAACGCATCGGACTCACCGAATGTTCGGCCTACATCGGCCGCAAGATATATTTCGTCAGCATTGCGCGCGCCGGCTGTTAATCGGGTGACGTTTTGATCTGCGCGCTTCGGAACGATGTTGATTAGGCCGCCAGCTCCCGACCCACCGATGGACGCACCGTTCACAAATGCATTCGCCCCTCTGAAAACCTCGACGCGTTCTACAAGTTCCGCCGAGAGCGACTGACGAGGCAGCACGCCGAACAACCCATTATAGTTTGTGTCGTCAGAGAAGACTGGAAAGCCGCGGATGATATAGACTTCTTGAAAGTTGCCGAACCCCTTTGCGGTCTGCACGGTCGGGTCATTTCGCAAAACATCCGTAATTGAAGACGCTTGCTGTTCGCGCGCGAGTTCTTCCGTAAAAGAGAGCGTCGAAAATGGCGTTTCGAGATAGTCAGTGTTCCCCAATATTCCCGCTCGAGCAGCACGTCCGACATCGCCGCCGTCGTAAACTCCACCGAGTTTGATCTGAGAGCCCCTAACAACGATTTCCTCGCGTACGCGTTCATCATCTACATCTTGCGCAACCGCCGGAAACGCGACTGCCAAAACTGCTAGCGAAGAAACAGATGTCGTCAGAAAGCGTATCCACGACTCCACGGGTGTAGGTTTCGCCATGCCTAAATCCCCCAATTTGCGAATGACTGGCACTCTCATTATCAATATACGCTTCGAGTAGCAAGCCTGAAACCGACCTAGTCGAGTTGTCTTGAGCGGCCCGTCCTTCGCGCTCTCGTTGTCACATACGATCCCTCGCGCAAGGCGGCCCTTGGGCCGCCTTTTTTTGTTGAAAGGAGGCCCCCTATGCTCCCAGCGCGCCTGAACGCCATAACTTATCGATCCGTCGACGACTTAAAGCCCTATGAATGGAACGCCCGCACGCACTCTTCCAAACAAAATCAACCAGATCGCCGCGTCGATCAGGCGGTTCGGTTTCACCAACCCGGTGCTTCTGGACGGGGAGGGGACGATCCTCGCCGGCCATGGCCGCGCCGCGGCGGCGAAGCGGCTCGGCATGCAAGAAGTGCCGACGCTGCGTCTCGATCATCTGAACGCGGCCGAACGCCGGGCCTATGTGCTCGCCGACAATAAGATCGCCGCCAACGCCGGATGGGATGCGGAGCTGTTGCGCCTTGAGTTAGGGGCGCTCGCGGCCGAGCCTGACCTCGACTTCGATGTTGAGATCACCGGCTTCGAGACGCCGGAGATCGATCTCATTTTGGTGCGGGTCAGGCGCCCGTCGAAGAAGCGGAACCCGCCCCGCCGCCGCCGAATCCGGCGTCCGCCTTAGGCCGCCCAGGCGACCTCTGGCGGTTCAGCCGCCACCTCCTTGGGAGCCGGGTTAAAAGTTGCTGCGGACAACAAACTCGAATGTCCGCGGGGCCGTCGGCTGTCCGCCCAGGAAGAGAGCCCGCTCGTAGGCCAGCTCATCGGTGAGGTTTTCCACCTGCAACTTCGCCGACCAACGCTCCTGAACGTATTCAAGGCCCAAATCCCATAGGCCCTGCTCCGGCAGCACGGCGTCAGGCAGGCCAAACGCCGTCGATTCGATCGTCCGTTCGTCTTGGAACTGATAGCCGAGGCTGAGCCGCGAGCGGCCGCCTGCTATCTCCACCGGCGGCTCATAAACAATAAATGCGCTGGCGAAAACATCCGGTACGCCTTTTTGGGGCGCGTTGAAGGCTGTAGAATTCGGATTCTGACGGTTTCTCGCATCCTGCAAGGTTATATTCGCGTTGACAAATAACCCTTCAAAAATGCTCGCGTTCGCGTCGATCTGCCAGCCTTGGGTGCGGTCCTGACCATCAAAGAAAAACTCAGGCACGTCGATATTGAAGTTCGGGTCCGCCGGATTATCCTCGAATTCGGGATTGTTATAGCGAAGGTTCGTGCGCGCGGTTTCGAAGTAGGTGACGCCGCCTGAAAAACGTCCGTCTGGATCCTGAAGCTTGACGCCTGCTTCAAAATTGGTGCTTTCGGAATCAGGGCGATCGCTGACGCCGTTCAGCGTCCCTTCGAAGCTGAAACTGGTGCGCCCTTCGCCATAAGCAACAAAGGCGGACGCCCAGGGAATAGGTTTAAGCGTTCCGCCCACATTGAAGACGAGACCGGTGCCCGAATCATCCACGGGGTCCCCATCGGGTCCAAGCTCAGTTGGCCCGCTGTCAAATTCTTGCTCGATTTCGTTCCAGCCAACCCCCGCCCGCGTGATGAACCAAGGACGCCAATAGGTGATGTTCTGGAAGCCGATGCCGCGCGCTGTGACTTCCTTGTTGTAGTTGCCGGTGATGAAGAAATCGAAGTCTTCAAAGTCTCCCTCTGGGAAGTTCGGATCCCGGATATCAAAAATGTAGGGAACCGGATTGTCCGCAGAGCGGCTATTGTCCGCATCATAAAGACTGGCCCGGAAGATATCGATATCGACTTTTTGGTAGTAGCCGGTTAGCAGCGCCTCGTTGGAGACTCCTAAGAAATCCTTTTTATACTGAATGTCGATGAAATTGTCCCAGCTCGTCTCCTGAACGTCGAACTTTCGGTATTCCTGCCGCCTGGCTGCGAAAGGGAAGAGCTCGCCGTCAACCACCAACGGCGCCCTCGGCGGTTGGTTCACTACGCCCCTGCGATTCCAGTACACATAGTTAAATGCGCCCGTCTGACGCACATATTCGCTTGAGTAATATCGATACTGGGTTGACGGAATAATTGAGAGCCCCTCGATCGGCGCCCACTCCCAGCGCAGTTTCAACCGCAGCTCCTCCCCGTCATTCGGCCGGGACAAGGGTGAGATGAGAGACGCGCCATCCAAGTCAAACGGCTCAAGCCCGTCGCCTGGCGCGAGACTGTCGGCGAGCTGCTGGATCTGCGCGGGCGTCAGTTGCTGACTCGAGGCGGGATCATTGGGTAAGTTTTCGGGCCCAACCTCGCCCGCCGGAATCCCTGGCGGCGTGGTGCTGGCGGCGTTGAAAATCCGCACCGGGTAGCCGATTGAATCCACTTGCACCTTGTCGTCGATCCAGGCGACGGAGAAGGTCAGGCGGTTGGTGTTGGAAAACTGCGCTGCAAGCGATCCGTAAAGCTCATTTCGGTCAATTGACAGATTACGGAATCCGTCCTTTCGCAATACTCCTGCAACGAATCGATAAGCGAGCAAATTGTTTAGAGGTCCGGTGGCGTCAACGACGCCGCCATAGGTGTCGTAAGAGCCGATCCGCGCTTCCACTGCATAAGCCGCTTCGAATTGCGGTTTCTTTTCGATCAAGTTAACGAGGCCGCCGGCGCTTCCAGGCCCGTAGATAGTGGCGTTGGCGCCCTGCAGGACTTCCACCCGCTGTACATTCGTCAACGACCGGGTGGGCGCATAGGTATCAGGTCCAAGTCCGGCGCCGCCGTAAAGCCCGTCATAAGCGTAGCTTACGGGTAAACCGCGCGATTGTAGAAAATCGCCGACCCCGAAACTATTGCCCGCTTGGTTGAGACCGCTTGTGTTGCGTAGAACCTCCTGAAGATCCGTCGCAAGTTGCTGGTCGATCAGCTCACGGTTGATCACGGTCACCGTCGCCGGTGTGTCGATAAGCGGCAGCGAGGATTTCGCCGCGCTGGTGGCCGCTGTGGGCACGGTCGCGAAGCCTTGGCCGAACACCTCTATAATATCGGGCTTCGCCGTTCGCCCCCCTTCTTGGACGACTTCCACATTTTGAGCAGCGGCCGGCGTCAACGCCGCCGCCGCCGCGAATGCGAAAATACTGCACGCTCCATTGGATTTTAACATGGTCGACACCCCCGTTGCCTGTTAGTGCGAGCTTGCTTCGCGTCTCTAATGCGAACGCGAATGACTCGCATTAGCATAAAATCAACACGCTTCAGACTTTGTCAAGAAGATTCGAAGCGGTCGCCTTTACGCCTGTCTTGAGATGAGCTTCACGGCCTCACCCGCGTCCTTCAGCTAGATGCTCTGTACTTTGATGAGAGAGCGCCGACAGCGTAGCTTCTCGATCTCACAGGCGCTCTCACTTGGGACTGCGCCGCGACAGTGAGCGAACGCGCGAGCTACTCCGTCTGCATGACGTTCCTCGGCGCCAAACAAGGCAGCTATCTTCTGGACGTCTTTCGCGATCGATTGGAGTTTCCGGATCTCTGCCGGAAGGTAGAGGCCCCGCGGAGGCCCCCGTGGAGTCGCTGTGGCGCGCCCATGACGCCGACGCCGTCCTTATCGAGAACAAGGCCTCCGGCAAGCAGCTGATCCGGGAGCAGCGGCATCACGGGCCTTTCCGGCCGATCCCCATCGCTCAGCTGGCGCGCTGCACACGAAGGCGGCTGATGACAGTCTTCGCCAGGCAACCTTCCGGATTGGGTTGCATTTAGGCGCGCGCCGCCTTGGGAGGGCTCGTCCTGTGGTGTTTCGCCAGCCAGTCCATCTCTATGATGTCGGCGACCGAAAGCCGTAAGCGCGACAAGAGCGCGAGCGTGCTAGCGACGTGATGGTGGCGACGCTCAACGGGAGCTTGGTTTGGGAAGGACCGTTAAACTGTTCGGGGTAAAGAGATAGGGCTTGGTCCTGCCAGCAGCGAAAGGTTAATGGCATGAACAGGAACGTCCTTGGAACAGTAGCGGTCCTAGTCTTCGGACTTGTCGCATTTGTCGGTTGGCGACTCTCGCTATTTCATCATCACGCAGGAGTCGCTCCCTACAAGTTCATGTTTTCCATGCAAGGCGCTTTCGAGGGGCGGGAGTTTGGATTTGACCAGGTGGTGAAGTGTGTGGCTACAGGGTCCAGCGGGGGGATTGGCAGCAAGCCTTCTTTGAGATTCGTTCAATCGGCTTCATACATACAGTTCGATGTGGGGGGCGATCGCCGGCTGCAGATCTTCGTTCCTGCGATGTGTTCGGAGATGCTCAGGCCTAACTCAACATCCCCTTTCGAAAGAAACAAAAATTACTCATTGCTTGCCGGGCGTCGCAACGTGATACCGCTGGTCCACCTGATCGACAGGCAGGATGACGGCGAACCGAACGG
>JBCDJH010000121.1:0-6583 GCA_038747965.1 Pseudomonadota bacterium | reverse complement strand
TTGTCCCACGCGAGAGTTCATAATATAAAGTATACGAATGTTATTTCAGGAGATAGATATTTTAACGGCTTGTGTCATTTTTTGCTCCTTAGCATTTCAACAGGAGGTCGCGAGAACGATCATATCAAAGCTTCGTGATTATTTCTCGTCGTGGTTGGACGCCAAAGAGTCCGTCAGATTGGCCTAGAGAACGAAAAGGAAGCCAACGTTTAGCGGCATTCGAAGACGATCGAAAAACAGAACCCACGATTAACAACGGGCGACGGATAATCGATGCGTTTTCTCGTTGCCGCCTGGTTACGCCGCCCGGCTCCTTCCACGCCTTTTCAAGACTCCGAACACTGATGGCGAGATTAGGTCGCAAGCTCGGCGCCGTTGTGCAAGATCGTTCGTTCGGCTGGCGTTAGCCGGCGGATCGTCTGGCGGGCCTTACAGGCGGCTTCCGCGTCCATGACATATTTTGCGATCGTCTCTAGCGACTCGTCCGAACCCAAGAGTAAGAAGGGCTCGATCCCGTCATCCGGCATATTACTCCCCGTGCAAAGCGCGCCAAAGATGCCGCTTGACAAGACGGAAGGTATTCGGCCGACGCGCGTCAAATGAATTTGTAAGATGGATCGGCGCGGTTGCGGTTGCCCTTCGGCATGTCGTCGCTGTCGGCGAACCAGGAGCCGAATGGGCGGTGGACGCCCCAATCCATCACCTCAGTATGATGAGATATCCGCCACCCGTCGCTGCGGCGAACGAAGCGGTTCAGATAGCGCGCGCCGACGATCAGTTCAAAGAGCGAGCCTTCTTCGTCGAGGACATGATGCGCCGAAACATAGGTTTCCGAACCAGCTTCGTCCCCGTCGATCTCTATTATGCAATTAGCGAGCGCGTGAGACGTGCGTTCCATTGAGCCCATGAAGGTCTTAGCGACGCCGATGAAGCCTTCCACATCGCCCTTGTGGAATTTTCCGAGTTCGACTGTCGCCGCCTCGTCGAAAATCTCGCGAAGTATTTCAAAGTCGAGGCGATCGACCGCGCGGCAATATCGAGAGAGGAGCTCTTGGATCTCCAATTTATCGATTGCGTGTCGTAAGCGAAAGTCGGTGTCAGCTTCCGTTAACATGGATCAAAGCGCCGTTTTTGAACGATTTAAGGTGCCTAACATAACCTCGCTGCAGGCAAGAAGGGCTGCTAACGGGGGTGCGCATAACCCGAAGTGATGGCTCGCGCACCGCAAATTCCTCACGTTCGTCCAGGCGATCCGTAGAAAGGACGGTATCTTGACCTTTTAAGGAGACTGGTACATGTCCGCAGCCGCGCGTCGCGTCGATGACTACCGAGACCGGGAATGGCGCGTTCAACCGAACGCCGAAGCGTTTTTGCAGGAATTTTTGACTGGAGCGTTGAAAGCGTGCCCGCCGGCCGCGACTTTCGCGGACCGCTTGTGGACGGCGTGCGGCGTTCGCCTGCGAGACATCATCGACCACATCGAATACGCGTCGCCCGAGATTGAGCCGGAGCTCGCAGCTGCGGGCTGGCGGCGCGCTGAGAGCGGTCAGTGGATCCACGAAGAAGGCTATTTCCCCGACTTTCTGCCGGCGAGCGGCAAACTCACGGTTTGGTTTCGGGTCGAAGACGCCGGACGGTTTGTCCAGGCGACGGACCCGGGGCTGTCGATCGATGGGCGGGCCCACGCCCCACTGCGGCGCGTTATGGCTTTCGAGGCGAACGAAGCGCGCTTCGGCGCAATAGAACGGAGCGGCCACGTCGGATACGAGACGCCCCAAGCTGCCGATCGCGCGATCCGCCAGGCAAGGCTACATGCGCAAGCCTTTCGCGCCCGCCGCCGGGAGTTCGACACGGTGGAGAGCGGTCTTGATTTCACAGAGGCCCTTGTCACCGACGCCGTGAACGATATTGGTTCCCACTGGGCTTGCGCTTTGTGGCTAAGCGCCGAAAGAGACTATTGGATGCGGGGGTGCGCAGCAGGGCGTCTTCAAAAAAGCCGTCAGGATGCGGCAGGCGTCGGATGGTCGAATATCGATCATCATACGTATGATGGCTCGCGGCGGTATTTTCGGCACACAATCAAAATTCTCGAGACGCTCGGATACGAACTCCGGGAGATGTTGTACGCTGGAGAGCTCGCTGGCTGGGGCAGTCAAGTTTTGGAACAGCCGGCATTGAAGAGCACCATATTTGCGGACGTCGATCTTGCGCCTGAGGAATTGACGATCGATTTCGCTCATGAGGAATTGCCTGATCTCGACAAACATCGGCGCGCTGGCGTGCTTTGCGTCATTCACGGCGAGTCGATTCTAGAAGCCGGGCTCAATCACGTCGCAGCCTTGTATGATCAGAAGCTCGCCCGCGCTCTGCTGGCCTCGCAAGGCGTTTCCATGATGCCGCCCTTTTCGGACTTCGCTCATCTGTATCAGGAACTCACAATTGGCGATCGGCGGCCCGTCGATCCCTCTCGAGTGGACGCGCTCGAGCGCGAAGGCCACTTGCCGGCCAGCGAGGCCGAGGATATTCGCCTAAACGGTGCGATCGCCACGCACCTTGAAAACATAGAGCGGAACGACGGCTATAAGGGCTTCAATAAGAGCGGCATTGACGGCGTCCTGCGTAAGCTCGACCCTCGCGCTTACGGAAAAAATCGAGAGATACTCCCCGGGTGACCCAAACCGGATCCGGCGCGCTGCTCGCTCAATTAATCGCCGCCCATGACGACGATGCGCAGATTGCGCAGCCAGCGGCGCGGCCCGCCTCGCTTGAGGAGGCCTATCGCATCGCCGATCGGCTGGCGCAGGCCCGCAGCGCCGCCGTCGGCGGTTGGGCTGGCTGGAAAGTAGGCGCCACCAGCGCTCCAGCTCAAAAGTTCCTTGGGGTGACGGAGCCGATCCGCGGCCGGATGCCACGATCCGGAATTGTCGAAGCGCCGATAAGCGTCGCCGCGCGCCCAGGGCTCGAGGCGGAGCCGGAGATTATCCTGCGGCTCAAGGACGATTTTGACGGCCGTAAGCCCCCGCGGACTACGGCCGAGGCTTATGAGATGATTGATGAGGCGCGCGTCGGGGTGGAGCTCGTTCGCCCGGCTTACGCTGCGCCTTTCGACGCGGGCGCCCTTTGCATCGTCGCCGATAACGCCGCGCACCAAGGCCTCGTACTGGGCCTGGCGATGCGGGAGGCCGAGCGGTCCGCCCTCGACGAGATCGCGGTTGCGCTGACAAAGAATGGTCAAAAGGCGGGGGAGGGCGTCAGCAGCGTCGTTCTCGATCACCCGCTGAACGCGCTGGTCTGGTTGGCGCGATCTTTTGCTGCGACCGAGGAGCCGTTGGCTCCAGGCTCCTGGGTCGCCACCGGCTCTATCTGCCGCGCTGTTAGCTTGGAGGAAGGCGACTATCTCGTCGCGGATTTCGGCGCTGCTGGGAGAGTGGAGATCACCGCACAGTCTGGCCCGCCACGACGAGCCGGCGACGCTAGCTGATAGTTATGGGCCCGCGTGTCCAAGTAATTTGCCGGAGCGCGACGGGCGCGGCGAACATGCTGAGAGATTGACCAGAAAAGTCCGCACGGGGTCGAGATGTTACAGGATCGCATCGAGTGGAAGTGGATTGAGGCGTTCCGCGCCGTTTTCGAGTTGTCCGAAATTCAATCCGGCGATCCCGTCGCGATTTTGTCGGAGACCCAATCGCGGTCTATTAACGTGCACTTGGCCGAACTCGCCTTGCAGCAGATTGGGGCGAAGGCCTTTCACGTCGTCATGCCGACTCCGCCGCTCGACGCGCCAGTCGCTGTTCGTTCAACCGGTTCGTCGCCAATTCTTCAGAAGATAGGCCCGGTCGTATCGGCTTTGAAGGAGGCCGCCTTCGTCGCCGATTTGAGCGTCGAAGGTCTTATGCACGCGGAGGAAACGCCTGAAATTCTCGGCGCGGGGTCTCGCATTCTTTATATTTCAAACGAGCATCCAGAGGCGCTTGAGCGGCTGAAGGCCGACCCAGACTTGATCGGCCGGGTGCTAGCGGGCCGGAAACTTATGGCCGCCGGCGGCGAACTCAGGGTCACGTCGAAGGCGGGAACGGATTTAACGGTCAGTCTCGACGGGGCGCGGGTCGGCGGCAATCTTGGCGTCGCCCGCGAGCCAGGATCGATGGCGACTTGGGCGGGCGGCATCTGCAGCTGTTTCCCAGCCCGGGATTCAGTGAATGGCGTGCTTGTCCTCAATGAAGGCGACGTGAACTGCACCTTTAAGAGATATATCGAAAAGCCCGTCATACTGACCATCGAACAGGATTTCGTTTCAAATCTTGAGGGCAGGGGCATCGACGCCGACCTGATGCGGGAATATTTCGACGCATGGGGCGACCGGGAGGCTTATGGAGCGTCGCATCTTGGATGGGGAATGAATCACGCAGCCCGCTGGGATTCCCTCGCTATGTACGACAAGGCCGATACGAATTGTATCGAGCAGCGTGCTTTCGCGGGGAACTTTCTTTACTCGACCGGCGCTAATCCGTTTGCTGATAGGTATACGTTGGGGCATTTCGACCTGCCGTTGCGCAATTGCTCCATTGAACTCAATGGGGAGGTTCTGATCGACAATGGCGAGCTAAAAGGAGCGCTTGCTTGACGGTGCGGTTAGCGACGAGCGCCGAGGCCGCCCCTTACACGGTTGACATAATCGGGGGAGATCCCGCGATCGCTGTGGAGCATGCGGGCGCCGGTTCGCTCGTCCTCTGTTTGCATGGCATCGGCGGTAATCGGACGAATTGGCGAGCCCAATTGCGTACGCTCTCAAGCGATTTCCATATGGCGGCCTGGGACTTGAGGGGATACGGAGAGAGCGACGATTACCAAGGGCCGCTTTCGTTCGATTTAATCGAAGGCGATCTTGTTAGCGTTCTCGATCGCCTTGGCGCGGCGAGCGCGCATTTTGTCGGGCTATCTCTGGGCGGACGGATCAGTCTGGATTTTGCCCGCCGACGCCCTGAACGGGTTCGCTCCCTTGTGCTAGCCGACACGAGCGCAACTTCCGCCGCGATGAATTCCGAAGAGAATATCAAGGCCTTTTTGGATCTCCGGTTACGGCCGCTGCGTGAGGGCAAGACGCCGAGAGACATCGCGCCCGCGCTCACCGAAACTCTTATTGGCCCGGAGGTGAGCGCCGAGGCGCGGGCTGAGATAACGGCGAGTCTCTGCGCGCTCCGGACGGAAAGCTATGCAAAGACCTTGGAATGCGCCGTGCGCTATCAGACCTTCGGCCCGTTGGAGAAGATTGCGCAGCCGGCCGTCGTCATCACTGGAGAGTACGATCGGCTCGCCCCACCGGATGTGGCGCGTGACTTGGCGACGCGGTTGCCGAACGCCCGCTTCAAGCAAATAAACGGGGCCGGACATCTCAGCAATATCGAGAAGCCCGAGCTGTTTTCGGCCGCCGTTGCCGCCTTCTTGAACGATGTGGAGAGCGCCGGGTGACCCACCTCGAGGTTCTGCTAAAGGCCTATCCTGTAGGGTTGCCGACGCTTGAAGACTTTGAAATAGCGCAAGCGGAGACGCCCGAACTGCAACCCGGCGAAATCCTCGTACGGACCGAGTATCTTTCCATGGACCCGTTTCCGCGGATGCGGATGAACGCCGCCTCGCGCGTTGGGCCGTCGATGCGGCTTGGCGAGGCCGTCGAAGGACGCGGCGCGGGATATGTGGTGGAAAGCCGATCAGGGGATCTCGATGTCGGCGAAGCGGTCGTAGGGGAATTCGGCTGGCGAGAGTTTGCTGTCGTGAACGCCGGCGACGTCGCAACAGTCGATCGGGCTCTCGGCGGGCTCGATCTGCATTTGAGCGGTCTCGGCGCGTCAGGGCTGACGGCTTACTTTCTGCATCGTTCAGTGCGGGACGATGTCGGCGGCCGAACGTACGTCATTGCGCCCGCCGCTGGATCGGTTGGGGCTGTGCTGGGCCAGCTCGCCATTCGGGATGGGGCGCGGGCGATCGGAGTTTGCGACGGACCTTTACAGATAGACTTTCTGAAGCGCCTCGGCTTCGCAGACGTGATAGAGCGCGCGGCGCCCGATCTCGGCGACGAGGCGCGGCGGGCGTGCCCGGACGGTTGGGACGTGTTCCAAGACGGGGTCGGCGGACCGCTTCACGACGCCATGACGCCGACAATGAATGCCGCTGCGCGGATCATGGTGTTCGGCTTCATCTCAGGTTACGGGGATACGTTTCCCAAACGGTATGGCGATGTGGGCGCAATGCTGATGAAGAGGGCCGAGCTGAAGGGTTTTCTACTCGCTGACTTCGCCCAAGACGTCGATGCGGCGCGGCAGGACCTCGCCAAAATGATCTCTGAAGGCCAGCTTAAGGTGGTCCGGCACGTGTCGGAGGGGCTGGAGAACGCTCCTGCCGCTTTCATTTCTCTTTTCCAATCCTCGCCGCCCGGCAAGCAACTGGTGCGCGTACATCAAAGCGGAGACTTTTCATGACGGAAACCGTTCGCGCAGCGGCGCTCAACGCCTATGGAGGGCCGGAAGTCCTCGAAGTGATGATGGTCGAGCAACCTCCGATGGCGCTCCATAACGAAGTGCTCATT
>JBCDJH010000120.1:0-6643 GCA_038747965.1 Pseudomonadota bacterium | reverse complement strand
GCGGCGACCGAGTCCTCGCAGTCCATAATGGTGGTGACGGCCGCCTCCAGAACGATGTCGGCGACGCCGGCTTTGTCGTCCGCGCCGATCGCATGCGACCGATCGATTTGGATCTCGATATGCAGCCCGTTGTTCTTCAAAAGGACGGCTTCAGGCGCGTCGGCGGCGCCCCGAAAACCAACAAAGCCCTCCGGCGCCTTGAGCGCCGTCGCGCCGCCGTCGGTCGCCGCGACAAGCGCGCCGTCCTTCACCGCGTAGCTCGCGACGTCCGCGTGGGAGCCGGCGGCGAGGGGGGCGGCTTTGTCTAGGAAGGCCCGCCCCCAGGCCACCACTTTGGCGCCGCGCTTAGTGTTGTAAGCGCCGGCGCGCTCTGCGCCCCCGTCCTCGGAGATCGCGTCCGAGCCGTAGAGCGCGTCGTACAGGCTGCCCCAGCGCGCGTTGGCGGCGTTGAGGGCGTAACGGGCGTTCGTGATCGGCACGACCAGTTGCGGCCCGGCCAACGCCGCGATCTCGTAATCCACATTCTCCGTGTCGATTGTAAAATCACCGCCCTGCGGCGCCAGATAGCCGATGTCCTCAAGGAACGCTTTGTAGGCGGCGGGGTCGTGATCTTGGCCTTTGCGGTCCTTGTGCCACGCGTCGATTTGCGCTTGCAGCGTCTCGCGCTTTTCGAGAAGGGCGCGGTTCTGAGGGCCTAGCTCGTCCACCAGGCCGGCGAGGCCCGTCCAGAACGCCTCGGCTGACACGCCCGTTCCGGGCGCAGCCTCTTCAGCGATGAAGGCGGCGAGGCCCGGGTCGATTTGCAATCCTGCGATTTCAATACGTTGGGCCATTGTGCTCATCCTCTCAACGTGGGTGCGGCGCGGACGCCTGCGCAAAGCGCTTCGCGTGATAGCAAGCGTCGCCGGGCTCTGTCACGGGGGCGTTTGACCGCGCCGCCGACGGCCCTAAACTTCAAAGAACTCAAAAAAAACATGCGAGGAAGAGAGCCCATGATCGAGCATATGATGGACCGGCAGCTCATGATCTCGTCGCTGATCGAGCATGCGGCGCAGACGTACAGCGATCAGGAGGTGGTGAGCCGCACCTGCGAAGGGACGATCCATCGTTACGGCTATGCAGAGGCGCTCTCGCGCATCAAACGCCTCGCCAATATGCTGAAGGACTATGGGGTCGGCGAGGGCGACCGGGTGGCGACAGTCGCTTGGAACACCCACCGGCACTTTGAACTCTACTACGCGGTCTCCAGCATCGGCGCGATCTGCCACACCATCAATCCGCGGCTGGGGCCGCAGCAGGTGGGGTATGTCCTCAATCACGCCGAGGACAAGCTGGTCTTTTTCGACATCACCTTCACGCCGTTGCTGGCCGCCTTGCGTGAGCACGCCCCCACGGTTGAGCGCTACATCGTCATGACCGACGCCGCCCACGCGCCGGCCGACTTTCCGGGCGGCGCGCTGGTCTATGAAGATGAACTCGCCGCCCGCAGCGATAGCTTCGAATGGCCCATCTTCGATGAGCGGACCGCCTGCGGCCTTTGTTACACATCCGGCACGACCGGCGATCCGAAGGGCGTCGTTTACACCCATCGCTCGACCGTGCTGATGGCCTATGCCGGGAACTCGCCCGAATATGTCGGCCTTTCCAGCCGCGATTGCGTGCTGCCGGTGGTGCCGATGTTTCATGTGAACGCGTGGGGCGTTCCTTACAGCGCGCCCATGTGCGGCGCGAAGCTCGTGTTCCCAGGCCCCGGTATGGACGGGGCGTCGCTTCACGAAATGATGGACAAAGAAAAAGTCACCATCAGCCTCGGCGTGCCGACCGTCTGGCTGAACCTTCTGGCCTATCTGGAGCAGTCTGGCGCGCGGCTCGACCATATGAAAATGACTCTAGTGGGCGGCGCCGCCCTCTCTGAGCAAATCTTGCGCGCCTTTGAAGAAAAGTACGACGTACGCGTTGCGCAAGGATGGGGCATGACGGAGATGAGCCCGCTCGGAACTGTGAACAGGCCGCCGGCGGAGCGCGAGGATCTGGATGATCCGGCCGTGCTCGCGCGGCGCTTGAAACAGGGGCGCTGCGTGCCCGGCGTTGAGATGCGGATTGTCAGCGAGGCCGGCAAAGTTCTGCCGTGGGACGGGCAAAGCGTGGGGCATCTTCAGGTGCGCGGGCCCTGGATCACCGGCGCCTACTTCCGCCATCCGGGCGACACCCTGACGGCGGATGGCTGGTTCGACACCGGAGACGTCGCCAATATCGACCCGGACGGCTTTATGCAGATTACCGACCGCTCTAAGGACGTCATCAAGTCGGGCGGGGAGTGGATCAGCACCATCGACATCGAGAACGCCGCCATGAGCCATCCGGACGTGGCCCACGCCGCGGTGATCGCGGCTCAGCACCCGAAATGGCAAGAACGGCCGTTGCTCCTTGTCGTTCGTCGCAAGGGCGCCGATCCGATGGCGGAGGATGTTCGCCTTTTCGTGAAGGAGCGCGTCTCGCGCCTGGCGGAGCCCGACGCGGTGGAGTTCATCGACGAAATGCCGCTGGGCGCGACCGGCAAAGTCTTGAAGACAGAACTGCGTAAGATGTTCGCAGACTACCTGTTGTCGGCCTAATCCGGCCCTCGCCCCTGGCGCGTCACCGAACTGTCAATTAAGCCTGCTTTAAGGGCTTAGTCCTTTTGGAATTGTCAGATAACGGAGACGAGCATGGGGAATGCGATCCTTAATCGGCGGCAGGTGATCGCTAGCGCGGCGGCGGGCGGGGCGCTTGCGGCGTGCGGCGAGGCGGCGCAAGACGCGCCTGCGGTCGCGTTCAACCACGGCGTCGCCAGCGGCGATCCGCTCCAAACGCGCGTTATGATCTGGACGCGCGCCACCCCGCTCGCCGGCCCAGAGGGCGCTTCGGAAGGCGTTCCAGAAGGCGTTCCGGGGGGCGACTTCAATGTCGCCTGGCGCGTGGCCGAGGATGAAGCCTTTGAAACGGTCGTGCGCGAGGGCGTGTTCCCAACTGGGCCGGGCCGCGACTATACGGTGAAGATCGACGTGGATCGCCTGACGCCGGGCGCCCGCTATTACTACCAATTCTCCGTCGGGGAGACGCGCTCGCCCGTTGGCCGGACCCGCACCTGGCCGGACGGGCCGGCGGAGGAAGCGCGGTTCGCTGTTGTGTCTTGCTCCAACTATCCGTTTGGATACTTCAACGTCTACAACGCCATCGCCAAGGAAGAGGATCTGGCTGCGATCATCCATTTGGGCGATTACATCTACGAGTATGGGCCTGACGGATATGGCGGCGAGGTCGGCAAAGCCCTTGGCCGCGTGGTTCAGCCGCCCAAGGAGATCACGACCCTTGCGGATTACCGGCTTCGCCATGCTCAGTATAAGTCGGATGAAGACAGTCAAGCGGCCCACGCCGCGCACCCGCTCATCGCCATGTGGGACGATCATGAAACGGCGAACAATTCCTGGCGCGGCGGGGCGCAAAACCACCAGCCCGAAACGGAAGGCGACTGGGGCGACCGCTCCAAGGCCGCGCTGCAGGCTTACTTCGAGTGGATGCCGGCCCGAGAGCCCGCTGCCGGCGACCGGAAAGCCTATTTCCGCTCTTACGAGTTCGGCGATCTTCTCACCTTCGCCATGTTGGAGACGCGCCTCTCCGCGCGGATGGAGCAGCTCGACTACAGGGACGACATTATCCTGATTGAGGCCGCCTTCGACGTCTCCGATCCTGAGGCCCCTCGGCCTCTGGCCGACGAGGCGGAGATCGCCGCGCTGCCGCCGGAGGCTGTGCGGCGGCTGCCCATGCTGTTCGACGTCACCGGCGACATGCCGCAGCCGATTTTGGACGCGGAGCGTCTGAAAGCGCTTGATCCGGACAACCTGCCTGAGGGTGTCGCGGTGCTTCCCGATCTGGCGCGCATTCGCAAGGAACTGCTTGAAGACGGCGCGGGCGAACTGTTGGGCGCAGGCCAGCAAGACTGGTTGAAAGGCGTGCTTAAAGCCTCGAAAGCGGCCGCCAAGCCGTGGCAGCTCATCGGCAATCAGATCATTATGGCCAATATCGAAGCGCCAAATCTGATGGAGGTTCTGAGCGAGGAGGAGATCGACGCAGCGGCGGCGTCCTATCCGCCGGCCCGCCAATGGATCGAATTCACCCGCTTTCAGCTGCCCTACAATCTGGATGCGTGGGACGGCTACGCGGCCGCCCGCGAGCAGGTCTATGAGACGTTCTTAGAGGACGCCGCCAATGTGGTCGTCGTCACCGGCGACACCCACAGCGCCTGGGCGAACGAGTTGCACGGCGCCTCCGGCGGAGAGACGGTGAGAACCGGCGTGGAGTTCGGAACGACCAGCGTCAGCTCGCCGGGCTTCGGCAATCTGGTTAATTGGTCGGGCGGCGATGTGGGCAAGTTGTTCGAGACCAAAAATCCAGGCGTTGTCTATAACAACACCAAAGATCGAGGGTTCCTGCATTTGACGTTCCGCCGCGACGAAGCGATCGCGGAATTCCGGAAGATGGATACGCTTTTGCAACGCGACTACGAGCAGTCGGTGGACCGGTCGTTCCGCGTTAGAGCAAGCGAGCGCCCTGGATCGGAGGCGCTTGAGCCGCTCGCCTAGCGCGCGGTGTCTGCGATTCCCTCTTGACGGCGCGGCCGGCGCAGCGAATCGCTATGTCTTTCGTTGCGCTGGCGCGATGCTGCGCCTGGCGACGCCATGTCGGGAGGGACGGACCGTGCCATTCTTCTCAATCGCTCGCAGCTTCGCCGCGCGCGCCGCTGCGACAGCGCTCCTCGCGGCCAGCATTGCGGCCCCGGCCCATGCGCAGTTGCTGAACGGGCCGCTGCCGGGAGAGGCCGGGCCCTCCAGCCCCGCCAGCAAGGTGCCGAATGTGGAGCTGCGCCAAGATCTTTTCATCGTCGCTCATCGCGGCGGCGCCGGGCTGTTTCCGGAAAACACGCTGCCGGCGGTGCGCAATGCGCTTGCGCTCGGCGTCGACGCCATTGAGATCGACGTGCAGCTCACCAAAGACGGTGAGCTTGTCGCCTATCACGACCTTGAGCTGAACCCGGCGACCACCCAGGCGCCCTATGATGAGTGGTTGGTGAAGCCCGGCCCGGCCATCAAGGACCTCACCTATGAGGAGCTTGAGGTGTACGATGTCGGCGGCGTCGATCCCCGCTCTGATCTCGCGCAGAAGTACCCCGACCAGCAGCGGGTCGAAGAAACGCAGGCGCCGCTGGTGCGCGAGGTTATCCGCACCATCATCGAAGAAGGAACGGGCGGCGAGCGGCTGTGGGTCGAAATCAAAACCGATCCGACAAAGCCGGAGCTGTCGTCGTCGTCCGTCGCGACAGCTGAGGCGGTCGTTAAACTTTTGCGGGAAGAGGGGTTCCTCGCCCGCGCGGACATCATGTCGTTCGACTGGAACGCGCTCGACCGGGTGAAGGCGCTGCACCCCATTTCGCGCCGCGTCTATTTGACCATGAGCCCCAAATGGCTGCGCGCCGAGACGTCGGCGCTGTCGGCGGCGGAGGTGCGGCGCATGTGGTGGGCCGGCGTCGACATCGACGCGTTTGGCGGCTCGGTCCCCAAAGCGATCGCGTCGAAGGGCGGGCTCATTTGGGCGCCGTTCCATGGGGACCTTGACGGGGCATCGGTGGCCGAGGCGGAGCGTTTGGGGCTGACCGTCAGCGCATGGACGGTCAACGACCTCGGCCGGATGCAGCAAATGCTTGCGCTTGGCGTCGACTCCATCGTCACGGATCGCCCGGACATTTTGCTGGCGATGGTAGGCCGCCTTGGGCGACGGGGCGTTGGTCCCGCGCCGTAGCCGGGGCGGCCCGGTTTCATAAAAAGTTTACACTTCATGTCATCCGGCGGCTGTTTGCACCCGTATCTGCATTATCGCCATTCAATGGCAATCAATATGGGAGTATTCCATGCTCAAGCTAAAATTCGCCGCCGCCGCGGCCTGCGCCGCTCTTCTAGCTGGCGCGACAGCCTTCGCTGACGGTCACGGAGGCATGGCCGATGCGCCGAAAGCCGACATCGTCGACACGGCCATCGCCGCGGACGGTTTCAACACCCTTGTCGCCGCGGTCCAAGCTGCTGGTTTGGTCGAGACGCTGAAAAGCGAAGGCCCGTTCACAGTGTTCGCGCCGACCGACGAAGCCTTCGCAGCGTTGCCGGAAGGCGCGCTCGACGATCTTCTGAAGCCGGAAAACAAAGACACGTTGACTGGCATCCTCACCTATCACGTGGTTCCGGGTAAGTTCCTGTCCACCGATCTCGTCGGCAAAACGCTGGAAGCCGAGACGGCGCAAGGCACGACGGTGAGCATCGACGCTACGGATGGCGTGAAAGTGGACGGCGCGACGGTGATCGCCGCTGACATCCTGACGTCAAACGGCGTTATTCACGTCATTGATCAAGTGATCATGCCGTAACGAACGACCGCGAACCATTTACCGGTTCATGAGTAGAAGGTGCGCTCCGATCCTGCGGAGCGCGCCTTTTTTCTTAAGTTGTTTCAAGCCATTTTTGCGCGCTATGCGGATGCGAAACCGGCGATCCAGTTGCGCTGCAATTCCCTCTAATCGTTGTTGAAAAGCCCGCGGATGAGTTTTTCGCCGACGCGT
>JBCDJH010000119.1:0-6683 GCA_038747965.1 Pseudomonadota bacterium | reverse complement strand
CTCGTAGCGACAGAAGTATTGGCAGGCTTGGCGCTTGCCGCGCGCGAAGGCGTCTGGCCGACCTGCAACCGCGTGCGCCTGCTTCAGCCAGAGCCAGCCGACGACCACGTGCCCGAAGACATCCAGGTATAGCGTCGCGTTGGCGAGCAGCAGATCCGGCGCGCTTGCCCCCGCCTGCCCGTGCATCTCTTCCGTCGCTGACTTGAGGGCCGCCCAAGCCGAACGGACGGCCTCCGTCGCTTCGCCGAGGCCATCCGTTTGCGTTGCTTCCGCGAGATCCGTCGCGATCTCCCCATCTAAGAGCGCCATTAAGCCGCCGCCCGCTAACCGGACCTTCCGGCCGAGGAGATCGATCCCTTGAATGCCCTTGGTTCCCTCATGGATTGGGTTGAGGCGATTGTCCCGGTACAGACGCTCAACGGCGTATTCGCGCGTGTATCCGTAGCCGCCATGGACTTGGATCGCGAGATCATTGGCGCGTAGACCGTACTCGGACGGCCAGGACTTGATGACGGGCGTAAGAAGCTCCAGCAAACCCTCAAGATGCTCCCGCACCGACGGATCGGGCTCGTTTCGGGCGAGATCCACCAACATTGCGCCGTAGAGGCACAAATGCAGCGCCCCTTCGCTATAGGCCTTTTGTTGTAACAGCATCCGTTTCACGTCCGCATGCTCGATGATGGGGATCATGGGCGAAGTGGGGTCGCGGTCCTTGATGGGGCGCCCTTGGCGGCGCTCCTTTGCATAATCGAGCGCATGCAGATAACCGGTGTACGCCGTCACGGCCGCCGCCAGCCCCACACCGATCCGGGCTTCATTCATCATATGGAACATATAGGCAAGGCCGCGCCCCTCCTCGCCGACGAGAAAGCCGACGGCCCCGCCCTCATCTCCAAAATTCAGCACCGTGTTCACGGTCGCCCGGTTCCCCATCTTGTGGTTGAGGCCGACGAGCGTCACATCGTTGCGCGCCCCCGGCGCGCCGTCGTCGCCCAGCAGCAATCGGGGCGCGATGAACAGTGAAATGCCCTTGACGCCCAGGGACGGATCGCCGGTTTTCGCCAACACGAAATGGATGATGTTCTCCGAGGCGTCATGATCGCCGCCAGAGATCCACATTTTTGATCCGTGCAAGCGATAAGAGCCGTCCGCCTGGCGCTCCGCGCGGGTCCGTATGTCGGCGAGCGAGGAGCCGGCTTGGGGCTCCGAAAGGCACATGGTGCCGAAGAAGCGCCCCTCCACAAGGCCGGGCAGATAGGCCTGCTTTTGCGCCTCGTCCCCATGGGCCGCGAGCAGATTGGCGGCGGCGATGGTGAGCATGCCGTAGCCCGCGACGCCGCCATTCGCCGCGCCGAAATAGGCCGCGACCGCTTGGGTGACGATGTAGGGCAGCTCCAAACCGCCCCAGCTTTCGTCGAAACCGGCGGCGAGAAAACCGCCCTCCACGATCGCCGCCAGGGCGTCCCGGGTTTCTTCGGGCAGCACCGCCCGCCCCGCGTCAAAGGCCGGTTCTTGCGCATCCACAAGAGCGGCGACCGGCTGGAGTTTCTCCTCCGCCAGTTTCTCCGCAGCGTCGATGATCTGATCGAACACGCCGCGATCTTGCGCCGCGTGGCGCGGATAGGCGCAAAGACGATCGATCTTCAGGATGTCATACAAAATGAAGTCGAGATCGCGGCGGTTTAGAATGTTCGGCACGGCTGCACCCCTCCAATCCTCGGCGCGCTATGGCGCGGGGGCGCGTAGTTTACACATTTGCGCGGGTGGTGGGAGCGCCGCCCTAGCCGCCGAGCGGAAGCGCCTCGCCGATCACTCGTATTCGATAGTGCCGGGCGGCTTGGAGGTGACGTCATAGACGACGCGGTTCACCCCGCGCACCTCGTTGACAATGCGGGACGCGACGCGGGCGAGAAACGCATGCTCGAAGGGATAGCTGTCGGCGGTCATTCCGTCCGTAGACGTAACGGCGCGCAGACCGCAGATGAACTCGTAGGTGCGCTCGTCGCCCATCACCCCCACCGTCCGGACCGGGAGGAGAACGGCGAAGGCCTGCCAAATTTCGTCATAGAGCCCAGCGTTCCGGATTTCCTCCAGATAGATCGTGTCGGCCTTTTGCAGGATGGCGACCTTGTCGGCGCTGACGGGACCTGGAATGCGGATGGCGAGGCCAGGGCCTGGAAAGGGATGCCGGCCGACAAAATGGCTGGGCAGCCCCAACTCCTCGCCGAGGGCTCGCACTTCATCCTTGAAGAGTTCGCGAAGCGGCTCGAGCAGTCGCAAGTTCATCCGCTCCGGCAAGCCCCCCACATTGTGGTGCGACTTGATCGTAACGCTCGGGCCGCCATCGAAAGAGACGCTCTCAATCACGTCCGGGTAGAGCGTGCCTTGCGCCAAGAAATCGGCGCCGCCGATCTTTGAGGCTTCCTCTTCAAAAATCTCCACGAACGCGGCGCCGATGATTTTCCGCTTGCGCTCCGGATCGTCGACGCCTTCGAGCCGCGAGAGGAATGCAGCGCCCGCCTCCACGTGGATCAGCGGGATGTTGTACTGATCGCGGAAGAGGCGCACGACCTCCTCGCCTTCGCCGGCGCGCATCAGCCCCGTGTCAACGAAAACACAAGTGAGTTGGTCGCCAATCGCCTCATGGATCAAAACAGCGGCGACGGAGGAATCCACCCCGCCGGAGAGGCCGCAAATCACGCGGCCGTCGCCGACGGTCGCGCGAATGTCGGCGATCGCCTCCTCCCGGTAGGCGCCCATGGTCCAATCGCCTGCGAACCCCGCGACGCGCTGGATAAAGTTCTTCAAAAGCGCGCCGCCAATCGGCGTATGCGCGACCTCCGGATGGAATTGAACGCCGTAGAAGCGTCGCGTCTCATCAGCGATGGCGGCGAACGGGGCGTTGGCGGAGGTGGCTATAACGGAGAAGCCATCCGGCAAGGCGTCGACCTTATCGCCGTGGCTCATCCAAACGTCGGTTCCCTCGCCAATCGTCAGTATGTCTTCAAAAAGGGGGCTGGCGCTTTCAAGAGTGAGTCTCGCGCGGCCGAACTCGCGGGCGTCGGCGCTGGAGACGGCGCCGCCGAGTTCGGCGCACATCACCTGCTCGCCGTAACAAATGCCGAGCACGGGCGCGCCAAGCTCGAAAATCGCGGGGTCCGGCCTGGGGCTCTCAGCATGGGACACGCTTGCGGGGCCGCCAGAGAGGATGACCGCACGGGGCGCATGGGTTCGCAAAAAGGCAGCATCGACCCGGTTATAGGGATGGATTTCGCAGTAAACGCCGGCCTCGCGCAGCCGGCGCGCGATCAGCTGCGTCACCTGACTTCCGAAATCGACAATCAGCGCCAGATCGTGGCCGCGCTTATAGGCAGGTTCCGTCACGTCGTCTCTCTTCAGCCCCCTGATAAGGGGCGGCGATCGATCAACGCGTCTCCCCTTCCTGGCTCCGCGCCTCGGAGATCGCCGCGGAGAGCTTCTTATACTCCGCGCACTCCGCTCCGCACACGCGGGAGAGCACGCCCAGCTTGTCGGCCGCTGCGTCTATCTCTTCGTTGTAAATGTCAATCTCGCCGAGATAGGCGAGCGCCCCGGCCGCTGTCGGGTCGATCTCCAGAGAGATCAGGAAATACTTCTGCGCCTGGACGTAGCGGCCGAGGCCAAAATAGGCGCGCCCCAGGGCCTGAAAGGCGCGGCCGTTCTTCGGATTGGCGACGATCGCCGCTTCCAGCGCCGCCACCGCGTCGACATAGGCTTCTTTTTGAATGAGGACGGAGGCTTGCTGCGTCAGATCGTCGGACCGTTTCGTCCAGTCCGCCGCGTGCGCGCTGAGGGGCGCCAGAACCGCCGCAACAAGCATCAAGAGACCGCGCATATGTCGCTCCAATCCAGGTTCTCGTTCAGCCTGCGGCGCCGAGGGCGTTAACGCCGACGCCGCAACGCGACAAAGTAAAACCCGTCGGTGTCCGTGCGATAGGGAGATAGCTGAACCCCAAATCGCGTCCGCCGCCAGTTCACCGCCTGCTCCAACAAAGCTTCATTTGGCGGAATGGTTTCAAATGTACGCTGCTCGGCCAAGAAACTTTCAATCTGCTCATCGTTTTCGCACGGCAACAGGGAGCATGTCACGTACGCCATGCGCCCATCGCCTTTGATGAGCCGCGCGCCCCGGGCCAGCGCGTTGGTTTGCGCCTCCCGGTAGCCCTCAAGCAGCTCCGGCGTAAGCCGCCATTTGGCGTCCGGATGCCGCCGCCACGCGCCGGAGCCTGAGCAGGGCGCATCGACGAACACGAGATCGACGCGGCGCTCCAGATCCCCCAGCGCGCGGTCTTCTTGGCCACCGCGCCAGCGATCCAATTGCCTCACTTGCGCATTGCGCACATGGGCGCGATCGAGCCTTGGGCGAACGGCGGCGAGGCGGCGGCGATCGAGATCGCAGGCGTAGATCTGGCCCGTGTTTTTCATCTCCGCCGCGAGCGACAGGGTCTTCCCGCCGCCGCCGGCGCACAAATCCACCACTTGCTCGCCGGGCGCCGGTTTCGCAAGCAGGCTGACGATCTGCGAGCCAACGTCTTGGATTTCGATATGGCCGTTCTGGTAGGCCTTCGTCGCTTTGATGTTGACGGGTTTCTCGCCGGGCTGCGGAGCGGGCGCCCGCAGGCCGCGAATGCAATGGGGCGTCGCCTGAAGGTCCACCCCTTCTTCGCCAAGCTCCGTCTGCAGAATGGCGCGGCTGCGGGCGAGGGTGTTGACGCGAAAGTCCACCGGCGCTCGCCCGTTCAAGGCCTGAAGCTCCGGCTCCAACTCCTCGCCCAGACCATCGCGAAGCTGCTCGACAATCCAACCAGGGCAGTTCAAACGCGCCGCCTCTGGCGGAGCGCCGCGCTCCATATCCAGCGCCGCTTTCTCGTCTTCCGTCAGCGCGTCCGGCCCATAGCCGCCCCCCGCCAGCAGCGTCTCGATCCCCTCCCCGCAGAGCCCGTCAAGCGCCTTTAAGGAGCCGAGGACCAACGATCTCGCATCGTCCGCGCCGCCCATGGCGAAGGCGCACTCGGCCCGGCGCCTCAGGATGGCGAACACGCGCTCCGACACCGCCGCGCGGTCGCGTGCGCCGGCGAAGCGGGAGCGGCGGGACCATTCCTTCAGAAGCCGATCGACAGGCGCGCGGCGCGCCGCAAAGATTTCGAGCACCTCTATGGCGGCCGCGAGGCGAGCGGCGGGCTGCACCGGCCCTATCCCTCGCTGGGGCGGGCCGCCGCAAAGCCGGAGCGTCTATGTGGACGTCGTCGGGTAATTGGGCGCCTCTCGGGTGATGGCCACGTCATGCACGTGGCTTTCTCGCAATCCTGCGCTGGAGATCTTAACAAAGCGCGCCTTCGTCTGGAATTCATCTATGGTGGCCGCGCCGGTGTATCCCATGGCCGCGCGCAAACCGCCCACAAGCTGGTGCAAGATCGGCTCAACGGGGCCTTTATAGCCCACCCTGCCCTCAATGCCTTCCGGCACCAGCTTCATGGCGTCGGCGACTTCCGCCTGGAAGTAGCGGTCGGCCGAGCCGCGGGTCATGGCCGGCACCGAGCCCATGCCGCGATAGGATTTGTAACTGCGCCCCTGATAGAGGAACACTTCGCCCGGCGCCTCGTCCGTGCCGGCGAGCAGCGATCCCACCATCACGCATTGAGCCCCGGCCGCAATCGCCTTCGCCATGTCGCCGGAGTATTTCACGCCGCCATCGGCGATGACCGGCACGCCAGCGTCGCGGGCGGCGGACGCGGCGTCCATAAGCGCCGTGAGCTGCGGCACGCCGACGCCAGCGACGATCCGCGTCGTGCAGATCGAGCCTGGGCCAATGCCCACTTTCACAGCGTCGACGCCGGCGTCCACCAGCGCTTTCGCGCCGTCCGCGGTCGCCACATTGCCGGCGATCACCTGGGTGCGGTTCGACTGAGTTTTGATGCGGCCCACCTGCTCCAACACCTTCGCCGAGTGGCCATGGGCGGTGTCGACCACGATGATGTCGCACGCCGCATCCATCAGCGCCTCGGCGCGGGCGAAGCCTTCATCGCCAACGCTCGTCGCCGCCGCGACGCGCAGACGGCCTTGCTCGTCCTTGCAGGCGTTCGGGAAGTTTTGGGACTTCTCGATGTCCTTCACGGTGATGAGCCCGATGCAGCGGAACCGGTCGTCCACCACCAACAGGCGCTCAATGCGGTGCTTGTGGAGCAGCCGCTTCGCCTCATCCTGGCTCACGGTCTCGCGGACCGTGACGAGCCCCTCATGGGTCATCAGCTCGGAGACCGGCTGGTTCGGGTTCTCAGCGAAGCGCACGTCGCGGTTGGTGAGGATGCCGACCAACTCGCCCACCCCGTCGGAGCCCATGTTCCGCACCACCGGCACGCCTGAGATTCCGTAGGTGCGCATGAGCGCTTGCGCGTCGGCGAGGGTCGCATCCGGGGCGATGGTCAGCGGATTGACCACCATCCCGGACTCATACCGTTTCACGCGCCGGACGCTTTCGGCCTGAAGGTCAGTATCCATATTGCGGTGGAGAACGCCAAGGCCGCCGGCTTGGGCCAGCGCGATCGCCATGCGGGTCTCGCTCACCGTATCCATCGCCGCGGAGACGATCGGAATATTGAGGCGTACGGAGCGCGTCAGCGCGCAGGCGACGTCCGTCTGCGCCG
>JBCDJH010000118.1:0-6708 GCA_038747965.1 Pseudomonadota bacterium | reverse complement strand
CTGAAGGCGGCCATAGTCTCGGCAATGCGGCGATCGTCTTTGAGGATGCCGCATTCCTCCAAGATCCCCTCAAATCCCCGCCGCGTCAGCGTTCCATCGCCCGCTTCACAGGCCGCGTCATAGACGCTGCGGGCCATCGCTTCTTGCCCGTCGGGATGTTGGTCGTCGAACTGGGTCGACGGGTGATGATCGATAAGGCTCTCAACCGGGTAGTCGGACATGCTGGGCGCTCCCTATCGCCGTACGCGTGCGAGCGACGGCCGCGCGAGGTTATAGCGCAGGCGCTTCACAGCGTCTTAACGATAATCACCGCCGGCCTGTGGTCTCGCGGTTGCTATAAATGGGCCTTGGCGTCCGCCGCTCAAGCCGCTGGCATCGTATAGCCCGTTGTGGCGTGCGCGAGCAGGCGGCCCTCTTCGTCAGCGGTCTCGCACGCGATAACGCTGATCCGCCGGCCTGATTTAATCACGGTGGCCGTTTGAACAAGCATCGCGCCAGGGGCCGCGGCGCGCAGGAAGTGGATCGTGAGATCAGTGGTGACGGCCATCTTCGCGCCGCTGTCGAGCGACAAGAGCGCCGCATAGGCGGCCGCGTCCGCCATCATCATAATGGCGGGGCCTGACACCGTGTTTCCAGGCCTTAGGTGGGCGACGCCGGGCGTCAGGTGCAAACGCGCCCGCCCCGCCTCCGCCTCAATTACTGAGACGCCCGTACCCGCGAATACTTGCGGGAATTCCTCATGCAGGTACGCGTCGATCGCCGAAAGGCTCATACTTGGCATGTGACCGCTCCCGAGCGCCGTGCCTTAAGCGGCGCGGAACGCCAGCTGGCGCTCAATCGCAGACCCAGCCGGAGCGGCTTAGATCTGGGTGACGCGCTGGTCAATGGCTCCGAAGATCGAGGCGCCGTTCGCATCCAGCATCTCCACCCGCACATGATCTCCATCGGAGAGGAAGGGCGTTTTCGGCGACCCGTCATTGATCGTCTCGATCATCCGGATTTCCGCAATGCAAGAATAGCCCTTGCCGCCGTCCGACACCGGGCGCCCCGCGCCGCCATTTTCGTCCTTGTTGGAGACGGTGCCGGACCCGACGATCGCGCCGGCGCCGAGCGGCCGCGTCTTCGCAGCGTGGGCGACAAGCTCCGCGAGCGAGAAGGTGGCGTCAACGCCCGCCTCCGCGCGGCCGAAGGGGGCGCCGTTCAAATCCACATGGAGCGGCAGGTGGACAAGCGCGTCCCGCCAGGCGTCGCCAAGCTCGTCCGGCGTCACCGCCACCGGCGAGAACGCGGAGGACGGTTTCGACTGGAAGAAACCAAAGCCTTTGGCGAGTTCAGCCGGAATGAGCCCTCGCAGCGAGACGTCGTTGCACAGCATGATGAGCTTTATGTGCTCAAGCGCCGCATCCGCCGTCACGCCCTGGGGCACGTCATCGACGATGACCGCGACCTCGCCTTCCATGTCGCAGCCCCAGGCGATATCGCCGAGCGGAATGTCCTCCGTAGGCTTCAGGAAGGCGTCCGAGCCGCCTTGATACATAAGCGGGTCGGAGTAGAACGTCTCAGGCACCTCAGCGCCTCGGGCTTTGCGCACCAGCTCCACGTGGTTGATATAGGCGGAGCCGTCCGCCCACTGATAAGCGCGGGGAAGCGGGCTCGCGCAGGCTTTCGGATCAAAAGGCGCGCCTTCGATCTCGCCGGAGTTGAGCCGGGCGGAAAGATCGGCGAGCGAGGCTTCGCTCACCCCCCACTCGTCCAGAGCGGCCTGGAGGTTCGGCGCGACCGAGCCTGCGTCGACGCAGCGCGCGAGGTCTTTGGAGACCACGACCAATTGCCCATCGCGGCCCTGCACATCCAATGTGGCGAGCTTCATAACGGAGTCCTTTCGTTGTTCAAGCGCATCGCGTCCGCGGCGGGGGTCGCCCGATGGCGGACGGGTTGACCGCTTCGCCGGTGACCCAGTCTAGGCGCCCTGTACGCTCCATGACTTGACGTAGTCGGCGTTCTCCACCGGGCCGATCGCTTCGGCGACTTCGAGCGGATCGCGCGTGTCGATCATCACCGCATACTCGTCCGTGTCCGGCTTGTCCTGGACGAGCACCTTTGACAGCGCTTTGGGATGCGGCCCATGGGTGAAGCCGGAGGGATGGAACGTCATCATCCCGGCGTCAATCCCATCCCGGCTGAAGAAATCGCCGGCGTGATAGAACAGCACCTCGTCGTAATCGTCGTTGTTGTGGAAGAACGGCACCTTAATGGCGCCAGGATCGGTCTCAAACGGCCGCGGACAGAAGGTGCAAACCACGAAACGGTCCGACAAAAACGTGGTGTGGGCGCTGGGCGGCAGATGGTAGCGATGGCTGAGCAGCGGCCGCAGATCTTTCACATTGATGCGGACGGGAGCGAGATCCCCATGCCATCCAACGGCGTCTAGGGGATTATAAGGATAAGTCGCCACCGAGACGCGCCCGCGTTTTTTGATCTCAACCCGCGTCTCCCCATCCTGCGCCTGGTGCGCTTTGAAGGCGTCGTTCATCTCCGGCGTATCGAGGATTGCGGGATCGAACAACGCATGGGGCCCGACCAGCCCGCGATCGGGCAAGGTGTAATGGGCGTTCGTCGCCTCGATCATCAGTATGTCCAGCGGCGCGCTCGGCGAGAGGCGCCACATGGAGCCGCGCGGAATGTAGATGTAGTCGCCTGCCGCGACGCGCAAATGTCCGTAGTCGCTGAAAAAGTCCGCCTCGCCCCTATGCAGGAAGAGAAGTTGATCGCCATCGCCATTGCGGGCGAGCGCCGGCATATCCTCCGCCAGCGACCAATAGCGCAATTCAGTGCTCGCATTGTGAAGCACTTTCGGCGCGCTCCAGGGCGAGGGATGCGCCTGGTTCAGCGCCGCCAGATCAAAGGCGCGGGGCCTCAGATCTCCCTCAAAATCGCTCCACCCTGTCGGCGGCCGGCGATGGTAGAAAAAACTCGCCGGGCCAAAAAAGCCCTCCTTCGAGACCTCGCGCTCATAGGTGCCCTCGGGCAGATCGGCGTGGGCCTGGCGGGAGTGCCGCCCCTCGGCGGCTTTGACGGGGATCCACTGCTTCGACATGGCTTTATGCTCCGTCCTGATTGTCAGGCTGCGATGAGACGGCGCCGCGCGCAATGCGGGTCGCCTCTTTAACGGTTTCCAAATCGCCGATCTGGCTTGCCAGGATCAACACCAGCTTCACATTCGCCTTATGGCTTTCTTCAACCGAAAGGCCGTCATGCATGGCGATGATCGCCTGATAGATGGCGTCCGGATCAGCGGCGGCGGCGGGTGCGGTGAGGGTCATGGGCTGTGCTCCTCAAGCCGCGGCGCCGGTGGCGCGGTCAAGCGCTTCGGCCGCCTCGGCCCCATCGAACGCCCGACAACGCGCGGCCACATATTGGTCGGGCCGCATCAGATATGCGGCGCCGGGCGCGGCGCCGTAGCGGCGCGCGGTCAACTCGTCATCCGGCCCGATGGATACGGAGCGAACGGGCGCGGCGTCCGTTCCTAGGGCGGGGACGCCTAGGTCCGGCGCGCCGTCGCCCGTGAAGGATATGAGCGTGAACTCTTGTCCTACGCTCTCGCTCAGCCACCCGCCTCCGGTGAGCGGCGCGTCCACCATGGGCGCGCCGGGCTTCACGCCGCCCTCCCACGCGTCGGCGTCGGGCGTCGAAAGCGGACTGTCCGCATAGCTCACTGGGGTCGACAAGCGCCCGGAATTGATGAAGGGGCGCACGAAACTGTGCTCGCGGGCAAGCTCCAACGTCGCGTCCCGGAACATCTGGCTGATTTCGCTCTTGGGGGTGATGAAATCGGTCGCCCGCGTCGAATTCAAGATGTTCTCATCAGCGGTCGCGATCGCCTCTTGATTGAAGCTCTCCAGCAGCGAAGCGGGCGCTACGCCGCGCAGGATGAGATCCAGCTTCCAACCAAGATTGTCCGCATCCGCTACACCGCCATTGCATCCCCGGGCACCGAAGGGCGAGACGAGATGCGCTGAATCGCCGAGGAAGATCACCCGGTCATGGACAAAGCGCTCCATCCGGCGGCACTGGAACGTGTAGACGCTGAGCCACTCATACTCATAGGCGATGTCCGGGCCGAGCATCCCCCGCACGAAGGGATCGACATTCTCCGGCTTCACCGCCTCAGCCTTGTCGATGTCCCAGCCCAGCTGGAAGTCGAGCCGCCAGACATCGTCCGGCTGCTTATGCAGAAGCGCTGAGGCGCCCGGAAACGGGGGATCGAACCAGAACCACCGCTCCGACGGACGCTCCTGTTGGAACTTCACGTCGGCGACCAGGAAGTTGTCTTCGAAAACGCGGCCCTGGAAGTCGAGGCCCATCATACCGCGCACGGGCGATTTGGCGCCGTCGCAGGCGAGCAAATACTCCGCATCGAGCTGATAGACCCCGTCCGGCGTCTCCACATCGACGCGCACGCCGTCCGCGCCCGGCGTCACCGCGGCGACCTTGTTCTTCCAACGGACCTCCACGTTCGGCAAGGCTTCAAGCGCGTCGAGGAGGTACTCCTCAAGGTAGAATTGCTGGAGGTTTATGAAGCCCGGATTCTTCTGGTTCTTCACAGGCAGCATGTCGAATTGGAAGACGGGATCGTCCTCGCCGCCCCAAAACACCTTGCCGACATTCCAGACGACGCCGGTGTCGATCATCCGCTCGCCGACGCCGAGCCGGTCGTAGATGTCGAGCGTGCGTTTGGAGAAGCATATCGCTTTCGAGCCGTCCGCCAGAATGTCCATCTGGTTGAGCACGACGACGTCGTGGCCGCGCTGGCCAAGATCGAGCGCGATGGTGAGGCCCACCGGGCCGCCGCCGACAATCACGATGGGAACAGTCCGGGGCGCCGCGCGGCCCAAATCGGAGGGGCGCTCGAAAGCGTATTGTTTGCGTACCGGGATATCCGGGGTCATGAGACGTTTTCCCTCTAACCTTGCAGCTGCGCCCAGACCTCGCGGTCCCGTTCAGCGGTCCAAATGCGCGGCCAGTCGACGCCGTCATACTCGTCCCAAAGACGCTGAACGTTGAACGGCAGGCAGTGCTCAAAGATGGGCCAGCGGCCGAATTCGGGCTCCAGCGCCTCGTGGGTCTTCTCGAACGCTTCTTTCAGGGCGCCGCCTTTTTCATGGACGGCGCTTACATACTTCCGCATCTCCGTCAGGAACTTGCGGGTCTGCTCGATCGCAGCGTTCACCTGGGCTTCGCCTTGCGGCACATATCCCCGGCCGCCGACCAGCGCATCGGCGCCGAAGGCTTTCACCTTGTCGAGCGTGCCGGTCGACCAATCCATGTGGAACGCGTCGCCCGTGTAGAGCGCAGCCTGCGCCTCCACGAGGTCGCCGGCGAACATGATCCGCTGTTTGGGGAGCCAAGCGACGATGTCGCCGGCGGTGTGGCCCCGCCCGCAAAACTCCAAGACAAGCTCGCCCCGATCGCCGCCAAGATCGATGGTCATCCGGTCTGAGAACGTTTTGGTGGGGTGGGTGAGCCCTGGGATGCCTTCCGGCTCCTTAAAGAGGCGCGGCATCCGTCCGTATTCGGAATCCCAGTCCTCCTTGCCGCGCTCGTTGATGAGCTTTTCGGTGGTCTCATGGGCGATGATCTCTTCCGCCTCGAAAGCGGAGGCGCCGAGCACCCGCACCGCGTGATAGTGGGTGAGCACCAGGTGACGAATGGGCTTGTCGGTTTTTTCGCGGAGTTTGGAGAGCCAATCGCGCGCCGCCGCCGGCGTCGCCCGCGCTTCGATGCAAACGAGAAAGTCTTCCCCCTCAACCGCGCCCACATTGGGATCGCCTTCAGCGGTGAGCGCGTAGACGCCCTCGCCCAGGACTTCCAAGGTTTCCTTTTTCTCTTCGAGGTCGGCGGAGGACGCGAAGGGCTTGCTCATGGGCGGGTTTCCTGCGGTTGGAGGCGAGCGCCGCGTGATATAGCTGAGGGCGCGCATCGCCTTACATATCGGGGGATGCTATCAAGGCCCGTGGCGGGCGTCTGTCCTCTCAAGGGGGGACATCGCCTGCGACATGTCGGAACAGGCCCTCAAGACAAAAAGGCCGCGCGCCAAAAACGGGCCGACGGGTGATGGAAACGCCAATGGACCAACGCGCGATCGACATCGTGACGCCTTATTCGCCAGAGGCGCCGGCGGCTGGCCTTGCTGACCTCGCGGCCAATGCGATTCTCGCGGCCGGGCGGGCCAGCTTTCCGCCGATGCTGATGGACGTGGTCGGCCGCGCCATCCGAACCGACCATTGCAGCGTTTTCGCCTTCGCCGGAGAGCGCGCCTGGGAGGTCTTTTCCAGCGGCGATCTCCCGCGCTCCGAATCGGCGTCTCTGGCGCGGGACTATGTGGGCGACTACTACCGGGCCGATCCCAATCGCTCTGTCATCGAGGCGAGCCAGCGCAAAGGCATCTCCATCGCCGCGCCGGTGTTTTTCCACACGGACCCCCGCCGCATCGCCGACGGCGTATACCGCAAGCGCTTCTTCTCCGCAGCCGACCTTATCGACAAGATCTCTATTGTGTTCACGCTTGAGGCGGCGACGCTCTACTGCAACTTCTATCGGCTCGGCCGGTCCGGTCGCTTCACGGCGGAGGATCGCGCCCACGCCCACGCAATCGCGCCGCTCGTCTGCGCCCTCATCGCCAATCATCAGCGCTTATCGGGCGAGGAG
>JBCDJH010000117.1:0-6730 GCA_038747965.1 Pseudomonadota bacterium | reverse complement strand
CGGTCGGCGCGCGCTTGATCGAGCGCTTGTTCGGTGGAGAAGCCCTTCCCGGCGAGATCGCTCGTCCGCCGCAGATCGTTTTCGGCGCGCTTCAGCTGGGCGGAGATCTCACTGCGGCGGGCGACGAGTTCATCCTTGCGGTTGTTGAGTTGCACCTCGTCCTGGCGCGCCAGCATCGCGCCCTTCTCAACCCGGTCGCCCTCCGTGACGGCGATTTCGACGATTTCGCCAGGCAACTCAAACGCTACGTCCGAGACTTGCCCCGCGACGATCCGACCGGCGAATTTGCGGGTGGCCACATAGGTGTCCTGCAGCACGGCCTCTTCAACGCTCACGACCCTCGGGATCTCGTCAAGCACGCGTTCCTGGGACCGCACCGTCACCAGCACGCTGCCGAACACAAAGGCGGCCGCGAGCATCGCCGTCAGCGCCGTGAAACGCGTCAAGACGCCCATGAGAAACCCAAATACGCGCTTCATAGCTGCTCACCGTGCCTTTGCCGCCGAGTTCTTTCGACATACGTGTTAATTGAGAGTATGACGTTTTTCTCACAAATCAATCGTAACGAGGCGAAAGTTTGGCTTTTCATGTCGCGTAAAGTCCCCCGGATCCCCCAAAACCACGTCGGCCCGACCCGGTTGGACGCGCACCGGGCGCGATTGCGCGATTTTTTTCTTCAGCGACCTTCCATGATACGCAGCCGCATAAAGGACGGATGACAGCAAGTATGCCGCGCACGCAATTAACCGCCGAGGAATCTCAGACGCTCATTCTTGATCATGCGGAGCGGCTCTTCCGCGATATCGGCTACAGCAAGACGACCATGGGTGACATCGCTGAGGCCTGTGGGTTCAGTCCCTCAAACGTGCATCGGCACTTTAGAACCAAACGGGACATCAACGAGGCGATCGCCGAGAGAATACTTCGGGGTAAGGAGACGCTCGCCCTGAACGCCACGCGTCTCGCATCGGATCCTCGGGACAAGTTAAAGGCGCTGCTGCGCATGCTGCATGCCGGCACCATCGATGCGCTCATCAGTGAGAAGCGGGTCCATGAGATGGTGGCGGTCGCCTGCGAGGAGCGGTGGCGGGCTGTCGCTGACTACCGAGAGCGGGTGCGCGGCCATATCCGAGCGATTATTGAAGATGGCGCCGCCGCGCGCGGCCTGTCTTATGGTGAGATCGACCGGGCCGCCTCGGCGCTTTTCTCGTCCTGCACCGCGATTCTTCATCCGCTGATCGTGGCGGAGAATATGGAATTCAATCCAGATCGGGGCCCAGACGTTCTCATTGACTTCGTTGTCGACGGCGTCGCCGCGCAGCTGTTTAAAGACGCCGACGTCCCAGCCTCGTTTCCGCTAGATGGCGCGGGCTAGAACCTCATACATGTTGTAAAGCCGGCGATAGGGCAGGGGCTCGTTGTTGTAGTGCTCCGTGAAATGCCGCCAGGCGTAGATCGACTGCTCGATTAGGCCGAGCACTTGGCCAAGGGCCCAATAGTTTTCCTTGGCGGACTTTAGAAACTTCACGAAGGCGCCGACGCCGTCTGGCTCGTTGAGAAGCTTATCATACGCCTTCTGGTACTCTTGGAGAATGTGAATGGCGTGGCGCCAGGCGTCGCGCATTTGTTTCCGTACGACGTCGTAGAGAGCCAAGAGGTGCTCTTTGCCCGACGCATCCAAGTATTCGCGGGGCAGATAGTTTGTGCGCATCCATTCTGTGAACACGGTGAGCTCCGGCTGCAACGCCAGGAATTCATGCTCAAAGAAGGTGAGCCCAATCCAACTCGAAACCACCTCTGAGGCCTCTGAGCCCTTGATGCCGAGCGCGGATATGAGTGGGGTGATGGCGACAATATCGTCCGTCCGCCACAGCTTCTCAACGAAGACTTCAAGGGACTCGTTCAACTGGTCGGATTGGTCGCCGAGCGCTGCGACGATGAGCGGCCTTAAGCGGGTGCGTATGCGCGCGCGCATTTCATGGTTTTCTTCAACGCTGCCATTGAAGAAACGCGGCGGCAGCGGCACGCCGGCGCGGTCGAACGCTTCCTCCACCAGAAACGGGTTGAAGGACGGGCATTGGTCGAAGATCCGTAAGCGCTCCAGATCGTGAGCGAAGTCCGCCTGATTGTTCAGTGTTTCTGACGCGTTGAGTTCGCAGAAGTTGCGGAAAGTGGTTTCCGAATGGAAGAACGCTTCGCCGCCGTCCGTCGGCGTATGGCGGATGTAGGGGAAGTAGATCAGCGTCTTCAGTGGGCCCCGGATATTGTCGGCGTATTCATAGCCGTCGATATCCAAAAACTTGAAGAGAACGCAGCGATTTAGCTGCGGGGTCCGAAAGAAGGTCGGGGCCTCTCCGTCTGACTTCTGCGCCAGCCGTTTGTGCGCCTCAAGCATGTTGATCTGCTTGGTGCCCGGCGTCGCCATGAGCTGTTTGAGCTGGTTGCGATCCATGCGCCTAGAGACCGATGTCCAGAATAAGCTGGCGCACCTGGAGGGTGTTGTGGTCCTCCAGCAATCGCTCCCAGTTCTCCACCGGCGGTTCGAAGCGATAGACCACACAGAGCGGTTCTTTGCGCGCGACTTCGCCGGGAACGCGCCAGCGCCCGCACCAAGGCTCCATTGTGCTGGAGAAGGTGAGCTCCGCGCAGCTTCGCGCCTCGCCCGACGCCTCCATTGAGAGGCGAACGTGATCGCTTGAGATATCAACGATAGGGTGCGGCTGGCCGTCGATCTCGACGGCGAGGCGCTCCACTATAAAGCGCCGCGTCCGTCGCCGGTCGGCTTCATTCACCATCTCGGACCCGCCCACGCTAGAGTTACCCGCCTGCACCCACGTGTTACGCTAGGTTCAAATGCTTAATGCGGGCTTTATTGATGGTGAAAATGCGCCCGCGCGCGGCGGAGATCGGAGGACCCATGTCGGAACGACTGGCTGGTAAAAAGGCCCTGATCACGGGCGGCGCGTCCGGTCTCGGCGCGGCCATGGCGCGGATGTTCGTGAAGGAGGGCGCTCAGGTCGCCGTCACCGACATTGATCAGTCCGGCGCGGAAGCGGTGGCCGAGGCGCTGAACGCCGAAAAGTCCGGCGTCGCGGCGGCGTTTCAGCATGACGTTTGCGACGAGGGCGCTTGGATAGAGGTGAGCGAGGCGGCTGCGAAGGCGTTCGGCGGCCTCAATGTGCTGGTGAACAACGCCGGCGTCGCGTCTTTCAAAGACATTGAGCAAGAGGACTTCGAAAATTGGCGGCGCGTTCAGGCGATCGATCTCGATTCGGTGTTCCTTGGCTGTAAGCACACGCTTTCGCATATGAAGGATGCGCAGCCGGGCTCCATCATCAATCTGTCGTCGATCGCGGGCCTCATCGCCGGCGCCAACCTGGCGGCCTACAACGCCGCGAAGGCTGGAGTTTGGATGCTCACTAAGTCCGTGGCGCTGCATTGCGCGAAGATGCGCTACGACATCCGCTGCAATTCGATCCACCCCGCCTTTGTGAAGACGCCGATATTGGCGAGCGTGATGCCCGGGGCCGACGCTGCGGCTTTGGCGCAACTGGACGAAAAGCTCGCAGCGCAAATCCCGCTCAAGCGCCTCGGCGAGCCTGACGACGTCGCGTACTGCGCTGTCTATCTTGCGTCCGACGAGTCCCGCTTCGTCACGGGAGCGGAATTCAAGTTGGACGGCGGCATGAGCGCCATGTAAGCCATCGCCCTTCGCGCGGCGGTCCGCATTGAGGCCGTCTCGCGGTTGCGACATAACTGGGACGCGCCGCCACGGAATGCGGGGCCCGGAACGGAGATCGCCCATGGCGTATGAAACACTGCTGGTCGAGATCGATGAGAAGGTGGGAATAGTCACCTTGAACCGGCCTGAGGCCAGGAACGCTCTCAGCGATCTGCTGATGACCGAGCTGACAGCCGCTCTCAAGGCGTTGGACGAAAACCCAGCGGTTGGCTGCATCGTCCTTACGGGTTCCGCCAAGGCCTTCGCGGCCGGTGCAGACGTGAAGGAAATGCAGTCGAAGACCTATATGGAGGCCTTCACCGAGAACCTCATCACCTCGAACTGGGAGCAGGCCGCCCATTGCCGCAAGCCGATCATCGCCGCGGTGGCCGGTTACGCGCTTGGCGGGGGATGCGAGCTGGCGATGATGTGCGACATGATCATCGCCGCTGAAAACGCCAAGTTCGGCCAGCCTGAGATCACTCTTGGGGTTATTCCAGGCGCCGGCGGCACCCAGCGCATGCCCCGCTTCATCGGCAAGTCGAAGGCGATGGATCTGTGCCTCACCGGACGCCTCATGGGTGCCGAGGAGGCCGAGCGTTGTGGTCTCGTCGCCCGCGTCGTGCCGGCGGACGATGTGCGCGAAGAGGCGATCAACGCGGCGAAAACCATCGCGTCCATGTCCCGACCGGTGGCGATGATGATCAAGGATTCAGTGAACCGCGCCTTCGAGATGAGCCTTCAGGAAGGGATTCGCCAGGAGCGGCGCACCTTCCACTCCGTTTTCGCCACCGAAGACCAAAAAGAGGGGATGGCGGCCTTCGCTGAGAAGCGCAAACCGGCGTTCCGAAACAAGTAATCGAACAGGGAGACGGCGACATGGCGGACGAAAAAGCAGGCGAAAGCGGCGAGCCCACGGTGCTTTACGACGTAGATGGCGCGGTCGCTCGGGTCACCCTAAATCGGCCCCATGCGCTGAACGCCTTTACCGGGCCGATGCGGGCTGAGCTGCGGTCGACCCTGATGCGGGCTGCGTCCGACGAGGCGGTGCGGGCCGTGGTGCTGACCGGCGCGGGACGGGGCTTCAGCTCCGGCGCGGACTTAACCGAAGTCCAAGGGTCCGAGCGCATTGAGGACATCCTGAACACCGAATACAGCGCCTGCATCCAGGTGATCGCCACCATGGAGAAACCGGTGATCGCCGCGGTGACGGGCGCCGCCGCCGGCGTCGGGGGCTCCTTCGCGCTCGCCTGCGACCTGCTCGTCATCGCTGAAGACGGCTACCTGCTTGCCCCCTTCAGCAACATCTCGCTGGTGCCCGATGGCGGTTTCACATGGCTGTTGACGCGCCAAATCGGTTACCGCCTGGCGTATGAACTCGCGATCGAAGCGAAGAAAATCGACGCAAATCGCTGCTTGGAGCTTGGCCTCGCCAACCGGATCGCGCCGTCCGGCGCCGCGGTGGACGAGGCGACGGCATGGGCCAGGTCGCTCGCTGAACGCGCGCCGCTGTCCCTGGCCGCCACAAAACGGGCCATGCGCAGCGCGATGACGTCTAGCTTAACGGAAGCCTCCGCCTACGAGGCGAGCATGCAGGGGCGGTTGCTTGCGAGCAAAGACTTCCGGGAGGGCGTCGGCGCGTTTCTGGAGAAGCGTCCCGCCAAATACACCGGCCGCTAGCCGCCGCCCCGGCGCGATAGCCGCTTCGGGCGGCCAAGCCGCGCAGTTCGGGCTGCGTTTTCTTCGAGCGACGCAGCCGCGCCGACGGTATGATAGCACCGATTATGCAAGGGATGGCCAATGTGGGCGCGGCCGCGCCGGGACCAACGCCAAATCCAAAGGCCGAGCGAGGGGCGGCGCGCCAGTCATGAAGAAACGTCTGCAGGTGAGCGTCCGCAAGGAAAGCGGCCATTATCAGCGCATCATTTATCTCGTCTTCCAGAACATTGGCGATGAGTTGCTGCCCCAAGCCGACTATTTCCTTAAAGTCACCGAAGGCAGCAAGACGGTGAACTATGACGACTGCCACGTGTTCGGCCCGCTGAACCCAGGCGAGCTGGAGGAGCACAAAATTCGCGGCACGCTCAACCAGGGCTTCGTCACCCAGAAAATCTCCGTGAAGACGATGGGCGAAGTCTACGAGTTGTCCGTGAACATGTTCACCTAGAGCCGTTTGCGCCTGACACGATTCAGTTCAGGGGCCGCAACCGGCTCTAGGATCGATCCCTTCGCCCGGCGGGGCGTCACAGCGGCGAACCCGTTTCCCGCCAGCGGCGCACCCAGCGGATCGCCGTCGCAACACCAACGTCGAACCGTTTGCCGGCTTGCGCGCTGCCGCCCTTTCCTCAACGGCCTTGATCACGCGATTGCGTAACGCTGCATCATACCCACGAGAGATCATTCCCTCCTCATAAATTGAGAGAACAAGGAATCACGGTTGGGCGAGATTGTGAATCAATTCACGGGCAAAACGGCTTTAGGCGGCAGGGTCTTCGGCGACAGTCGTGGCGGCCGCCGCCCGCTCCTCAGCCTTCGCTTGTTGCCACAGCGCTTCCATTTGTTCCGTCGTCGCCTCTTCCGGCGTGAGGCCGTCAGCGGCGAGCCCCGCCTCAATGAAGCGGAACCGGCGTTCGACTTTTGCGTTGGCGCGCCTCAGCGCCGTTTCGGGATCAACGCCGAGACCTCTGGCAAGGTCGGCCGCGGTGAAGAGCAGGTCGCCGGCCTCGCCTTCAATCTCGCCCATGTCCCCGGACGCGGCGGCCTCCATCAGTTCGCCCGTCTCCTCGCGCACCTTGGCGAGCAAATCTTCGATCCGCTCCCAGCCAAAGCCCACGCGCCCCAAACGCTTTTGAAGCTTCACAGAGCGAGCCACGGCGGGCAAGGCGAGGGGAATGTCGTCAAGAACGCTCGGGCGCGCGCCGCCGGCGGCCCCTTCGGCGCCGGGCGTTTTCGCAGCGGCTTCCGCCCGCTCTTGCGCTTTCAACTCCTCCCACAGACCGATTTGCGCGG
>JBCDJH010000116.1:0-6732 GCA_038747965.1 Pseudomonadota bacterium | reverse complement strand
TCCAGGGGAAGCACGCGCCATTCGGCGCTCTTCGGTGAAAAAACGCCGGTCGCTGCGCCATCCACCACAAGCAACGCGACAAAGCCAAACCAGATGGCTCGGGCGAGGCTCACAGCGCTCTCCGGGATGGCGCCGTACGCCCGCAGCGTTTCATAGATGACGAAACCGCCAAGCAGGCTCGGCACAGCCCGCGCCGCCGTGCGCATGCCCGCCGCCAAAACCCGGCGAGAGCGGAGCGGCGTCATCCGCTCAATCCGCCGCGTCGCGTTCTGGTTGATAAGGCTGCGCACAGGCCAGAACATGACCAGGGCGAAGACGCTGGCGAAGGCGAGAGCGCCGTAGGCTTGTCGTACGCGGGCATCGTCGCGCAGCGCGTTCCGCCAGGCGCCGACGGCCTCCGCCGCCCTGCCGGCGGAGGCGCTCAAAGACGCCGTCGCGGCGGCCCAACGGGGTGGCCACAGGGGCGAGGGGCCGCGCGCGAGGATGCGGTCATAGAAAGCGTCCCGGCGCAACACGGCGATATCGTCAAAAAGGCGCGCGATTTCAGCGAGATTGAGATCCGATTGGCGGATGAGCGCATCGATATCGCTGAGTTCGCCGAGGAGGCGCGCGCGTTCCTCAGAAATCTCGGGCGCCTCGGGCGGCGCTTCCGGCTCGGGCGCGGGGCCGATCCGCTCAAGGTCCGCCTCGATTTCCGGTTTCCGGTCGCGGGGGGCTGCGATCTCCGTCTCCCCCCGTCGCCGAATGCGCCGCAACTCTTCGCCCAGCGCGACAAGGTCGAGCTCGTCCCCTCCGAGCGCCTCTGCGATATCCGCAAGGGCGGCCTGCCGCGCCTCGACGCCTTCTTGTAGCGTTTGGACATCCGGCTGCGCGTGCGCCGAAGCGGCCAGCAGCGCCACAATGAAGACTATCCAGATACGCATCGAACTCAGCGCGCTTACGTTGGGGACCGGAGGCTAACTTAGATCCAAGCCATGCGGGCGTTCGCGCACTGGGACAAGGGCGCGCCAGCGCCCGCCACCGCCGCTCAGCGCAGTTCTATTCAAATGCCGCCGCCGCCTTTAAACGCCGATTTAAACGGCCCGGCTAAGACTGATCCCGCGTGTCCCGCCCGGTTCGTCCGCGGCGACGGGCGCGGGCGGTGAGGAGCGCGGAAAGTGGACATGTCGTCGTTGCAGCAAGAGAACTTTCGCCAGGCCCTTCGGCCGGAGGGCGAACGCCGTCTCAGCCACCGCATTTTCCTCTATTGGTTGCTCGCCTGCGGGGATCGGCCTTTCGCCAATCGCGGCGACATCGATCCCGGCGAACTCGATGAGGACTGGGACTGGTGCTTCATTTTGAACGTGAGGCGCAGCACGGATTTTCCGTATTTCGAGCATCTCGGCAAAAACCTCGCCAAATTTTCCGGCGTGCTGCTGTCAGGTCGCGGCGATTGGTCCGCGACGGTTCTGGACAAGGCGACGGAGAAGTTCGACGAACTTCAAAAGCATAAAGCGCCGATCATGATCGAGGATTCTCTAACCCTTTATGACGGCCGCAAGCTGCTGTTCCGCTCAATTATGCTGCCGCTTTCCAATGATCAGCATAATGTGGAGCATGTGCTGGGGGCCGCCAACGGCAAAATCGCGGCCGACTGAGCCGAGCGCCTGGTCTACCTACTGTCCCCAAACTGCTCTGAGGCCGGCGAACCCGGCCGCGCCTAGCCAAGCAAGTCGATGAGTTCCTTGCTTTGCTCGTCGGCCGTCCTCAACGCCGCGGCGGAGGCTTGAAAAGCGCGCTTCGCGGCCTGGAGATCCACCAATTCCGTCACCAAGTCGACGCCCCCAACGGCCACAGCGCTCGCGGGCGCAAGCGGCCGCGCCTCGGCGCGCACGCCTGCGCTTCTCGCGGTCTGCTCAACGCCGAGGGGCGCATAGCCCGGCGTCAAGACATTGGCGACGTTCTGCGCCCGCACGGCGGTGCGGGTTGAGGCCGCGCTGAGTCCGGAAGCTGCGATCGCAAGGGCGCTGGCGCTGTTCTTAATCATGGACGGAGCCTAACGCGCATGCCCCGAGTTGTCAAAATAATCTATTTAAATCAATGGGTTAATGGATAGGTAACTATGCCGCGAGCGGGGCGCTGGATATCTGGCGCTCGCTCGCCTGCGCCGATAGGCTCATGCGCATAAGGAAATGGGGGTCGCTATGAGCGGATCAATCAAACTGCAAGCGTCGCTGCTCGCCCTGCGCGTGAGCCTCGCCGCTATGTTCGCGCCTTGGATTATCGCCAAGCTCGTCTCGCCGGAGACGACGCAGGCCATCTTCTCGAAGTACTACTACGTCAGCGAGCTGCCGATGGTCGCCTCGTATGGGCTCGGGGCTGCGCAAGCGTTGATCCTGCTGTGCTTTCTGATCGGCGCGTTCAAGCTGTTGTCGTACGGCGCCGTTCTGGCGATGCACGCGGTGTCGACGCTCTCCACTTGGCAGCAGCTGATCACGCCGCAAGAGGCCCACAACATCCTGTTCTGGGCGGCGGTGCCTGCGCTCGCCGGCGCAATCACCCTGTTTCTGATGCGCGAAGAGGATCGGCTGCTCTCAGTCTAGCGGCCGCCGATCCCCTCGCAGTCAGCGACTAGAACGGCGGGAACGCGGCGATGTTGAGCTTGTTTCCGTCTAGGTCCCGGAAGTAGCCGGTGTAAATCGCGCCGTCGGCTCGCGGGCCGGGCTCGCCCTCATCTGTCCCGCCCAGTTCAAGGGCTTTGGCGTAAAACTTGTCGACAACCTCTTTGGACGGCGCGCCAATACAGGTCATGCATCCGTTGCCAAGGCACGCGTCTTCTCCGTCAAAGGGATCGCCGACGCCGAACATGGGCTGGCCCATGTCAAAGCCCCAAAAGACGGAGCGATCCGTCGAAAACAGTTGCTTGGCGCCGATAACCTCAAACAGCGCGTCATAGAAGGCGATCGCCTTTTGTTTGTCGTTCGTGCCGACCATGGCGTAAGCGAGCATGTCTCCATCCCTTTCGTTGTTTGGAGAAGTAACGCCGCTCCATAGCTGAGCGCGCGCACGGCGACAACGCGCGCTGGCCCATCGCCCGAGAGGGCGGCATCACAACTTCGTGTCCGGCGCTGCGAGCCGGCGGCCTGCTTGCGTTTGGGCGTTCGGCCCCCCATGGTCCGGCCCATGGCCGTGGCAGCGTCTCTCCAAATCTTCCGTCATCGGAACTATCGCTTGTACTGGATTATGCGTCAGCTTGTCGGTTCGTCGCGCGAGATGCAGGCGACGGCGATCGGCTGGCAGGTCTATGATTTGGCGCGCGAGACCCGCAGCGTTGAAGAGGCGGCGTTGCTGCTCGGCGTTGTCGGTCTCGCGCAGTTTTTGCCGCTTCTCCTCTTCTCTCTGGTGGGCGGGCAAGCGGCGGACCGCTACGATCGGCGATGGATCCTGGCGGTGACGAACGGGCTGCGCGCCTCCGTCGCGATTGGCCTTGTGGGGCTCTCCTTTCTTCCCGGCGACACCGCGTTGCCGTGGATTTTCGCCGCCTCCGCGGTGCTCGGCGTGCTCAACGCATTCATGCCGGCGGCGAGCAACGCGCTGTTTCCGCGGCTCGTTCCTCGTGAAGACTTGCCCCAGGCGATCGCGTGGAATTCGCTGGCCTTTCAAACGTCCGCCATGCTCGGGCCGGCGGTCGCGGGGCTGCTGCTGCTGATTGGCCCGGCCGCGGTTTATGGCTCGTCGGCCGTGATGTCCTGCCTGGCGCTAGGCGCCGTGCTCGCCATCCGCGCGCCGCGCGAGGTTCCGGCCGCCGGCGCCAAGGCGCTCGCCCTGATCGCCGAAGGGCTGCGATACGTCCGGGACAATCGGATCGTGCTGGGGGCGATTTCGCTCGACTTCGTCGTCGTCTTCTTCGGCGGGGCGAAAGCGCTGCTTCCCGTTTATGCGCGGGACATTCTGCATGTGGGAACGGAGGGGCTTGGCCTTCTGGCTGCCGCCCCCGCGGTGGGAGCGTTCGCGGTGGCCTACCTCTTCGCCGCCCAGCCGCTCGCCCGGCGCGTTGGGAAATGGATGTTCTTCGGCGTGGGCGTTTACGGCGTCGCGACCCTTGTTTTCGCGGTCTCCTCCGTGTTCTGGCTGTCGCTAATGGCGATGGCCGTCACCGGCGCGGCGGACATGATTTCCGTTTACGTCCGCCAGTCTCTTATTCAGCTGGCGACGCCGGACGCCATGCGAGGCCGCGTCTCCGCCGTCTCCTTCGTGTTCATCTCCGCCTCCAACGAGCTTGGCGACTTCGAGGCTGGCGTCGCCGCGCGGTTCATGGGGCCGGTGGGCGCGGTGATCCTTGGAGGCGTCGTGGCGCTCGCGGCCGCAGCGGCTTGGATGCGTTTGTTTCCAAGCCTAGCGAAGGCCGACGCGTTCGAGGACGCCGCCATCGCAGAGCCTGAGCCGCCCGGCGCGCCTGGGCGCTCTCCCGCCGAGTAGCTCGAGCGGCCTGGCGTCTGGTTGGCGTTAGCGCCGCCCCCGGCCCTTATAGGCGCGGGTCCCGGGTTTCCCGCTTTTGGAGCGCCCCTTGGCCGGCGCGCGGCGGCCTTTCAGGGCCTCGCCATGGGCGCCCGGAAGCGGCTTTGACGTCAGCGTGCTGACCGTTCCTTCCGACTTTGAAATCCGGCCGTTCGAGCCGGCGGCGATGCGATCTTCCACGGCGCTTTGCCGGGCGAGGGGATCGTCCGCCACCGCCAATTCCGTTTCCTGCAGGCGTTTGATTTCGTCGCGCAGCCGGGCCGCTTCTTCAAATTCGAGGTTCGAGGCCGCCTCGCGCATGTCTTTTTCAAGGTGCTCAATATGGGCGCGCAGATTGTGGCCGATGAAGGCGGCGCCTTCCTCCTCCATGCCCGTCTGGACGGTTACCCGATCGTTCTCATAGACGCTGGAGAGCACGTCTGCGATGTTCTTCTTGACGCTCGCCGGCGTGATGCCGTGCTCCTCATTATAGGCGATCTGTTTATCGCGCCGGCGGGCGGTTTCGGCCATCGCCCGCTCCAGACTGCCCGTCATGTTGTCAGCATAGAGCAGGACCCGGCCATCGACATTCCGCGCCGCCCGGCCGATCGTCTGAATGAGCGACGTCTCTGAGCGTAGGAACCCTTCTTTATCCGCATCCAGAATAGCGACGAGTTGGCATTCCGGAATGTCGAGCCCCTCTCTGAGGAGGTTGATCCCGACCAACACGTCAAAGGCCCCGAGCCGCAGATCGCGGATGATCTCGATGCGCTCCAGCGTATCGATGTCGGAGTGCATGTAGCGCACCCGCAAGCCTTGCTCATGCATGTATTCGGTGAGGTCTTCGGCCATGCGCTTGGTGAGCACTGTGATCAGCGCCCGCCCGCCTTTGGCTGCAACGTCCTTGCACTCGGCGATGACGTCATCCACTTGGCTCGCCCCATCCTTGGCGACGGGGCGGACAATGGTGACGGGATCGATAAGGCCCGTTGGGCGAATGACTTGTTCGGTGAAGACCCCGCCAGTGCGCTCCAACTCCCACGAGCCTGGCGTCGCCGACACATGGACGCTTTGGGGCCGCATGGCGTCCCACTCTTCGAACTTGAGGGGGCGGTTGTCCATGCAGGAGGGCAGACGGAAGCCATGCTCGGCGAGGGTCGATTTCCGTCGATAGTCGCCTTTGAACATCGCCCCTATTTGCGGCACGGTGACGTGGCTTTCATCCGTGAATACCAGAGCGTTCTCGGGAAGGTATTCGAACAAGGTGGGCGGCGGCTCGCCGGGCTTGCGGCCCGTCAAGTACCGGGAATAGTTCTCGATGCCGGCGCAGGAGCCGGTGGCCTCCATCATCTCCAGATCGAAGGTCGTGCGCTGCTCCAAGCGCTGTGCTTCTAAGAGGCGGCCGTCCTTATGCATCGCCTCCAGCGTGACGCCCAACTCCTTCTTGATGCCTTGGACCGCCTGCTGCAGCGTCGGGCGGGGGGTGACGTAGTGAGAGTTGGCGTAAAGCTTCACCTGGGACAGGCTGTCGGTGGTTTTGCCAGTGAGGGGATCGAATTCGGAGATGGTTTCAATCTCGTCGCCGAACAGAGACACGCGCCAGGCGCGATCCTCATAGTGCGCCGGAAAAATCTCAATCACATCGCCGCGAACCCGGAAGTTTCCACGCTGAAAAGCTTGATCGTTGCGCCGATACTGAAGCGCGACGAGATCGGCGAGGATCTGATTGCGGGGAAGGCTCTCCCCGACCTTCAAGGAGAAGGTCATAGCCGTGTAGGTTTCAACCGACCCGATACCGTAGATGCAGGACACGCTGGCGACGATCACCACATCGTCCCGCTCCAGGATCGCGCGCGTCGCTGAGTGGCGCATGCGGTCGATCTGCTCGTTAATGGAGGATTCTTTTTCAATATAAGTATCTGTGCGCGGAACATAGGCTTCCGGCTGGTAATAGTCGTAATACGAAACAAAATACTCAACGGCGTTGTCTGGGAAGAAGCCCTTGAACTCGCCATAGAGTTGGGCGGCCAGAGTTTTGTTGGGCGCAAGGACGAGGGCCGGGCGGTTCACCGCCTCGATCACCTTCGCCATAGTGAAAGTTTTGCCAGACCCCGTGACGCCGAGCAGCACCTGATCGGTCTCGCCATCGGTGACGCCGGCGACAAGTTCGGAAATCGCCTGGGGTTGATCGCCGGCGGGCTCATAGTCGGAGACCACCTTCAGCGCCTTGCCGCCTTCGCTTTTTTCAGGCCGCGC
>JBCDJH010000115.1:0-6752 GCA_038747965.1 Pseudomonadota bacterium | reverse complement strand
TATCGAAGTCCATACAGTTCGCGGCAGAGCGAACCGGCCACGTGATGGAGCTTATCGGCAAAGTGAACGAGGCGTCGACGGAGACGGGCGATCACGCGCGGCGGGTGCGCGACGCCGTCACTCAAATGGAGCGACAAATCGGGACGCTGAACGAAAAAGCGGAATCCTTCGTCCAACACATGAGCGCCTAAGCTGCCCCACTGAGAGCGCCGACCCGGCCCGTCATTCCTGCTCTCTCAACGTGATGAGCGCCGGGTGCGCCGCGCCGCCAGTTGGGCGATACGAAAGAGCGCGCGCTCGGCGATCAGGTTTTCTGGCGAACCCGTCCGCCGCATCTCCGCTTCGGCTTGGAAGAGGTCCGCTAGCGCGCGGTCGAGACTTGCCGTCGTCCATGTTCCGAGTTGGCGCTCAAGCGCCGGCGCGTCTTTGAAATGGACTTGCGGGCGCAGTTTCTTGATGGCCCCGTTAGCAGAGTCGCCCGCCGCCATATGGGCGGCGGCGAGCCGAAGGCGATCGAAATGCCGAACGGCGCTGCGCATATAGGTTCCAGGCCCGATGCGCGCGGCGGCGAGGCGGCCGAGCTCTGTCTCGACATCCCGCACGCGCCCGCCCGCCGCTGCATTCATCAGCGCGGCCGACGCGTCATCCTCCGTATAGGAAAAGACGGCCTTGACGTCGGCGCGCTCAATGACATCGTCGCCTGGGGCGCGCGCGCCTTTCGGCCCCTTGTACAAAATGAGTTTTTCAAGCTCCTGCCGCGTCACGCCGCGGTCAACGCCAAGGCCGGCCAGGAGCGCCTCCAACGCGTCAGGCTCCGCCCTCAGGCCCTCGGCGGCGAGGGCGTCGACGATAACCGTCCGCAAAGCGCGGCCTTCATCTGCGTAACAGGGGAGCGCCAGTGCGCGCTTTGCGCCCTCGAAGGCTTTGCGAAGCTTTGACGTCTTGGCGAGTTCCCCCGCCTCAACAATGATGAGGGCTTCGGCCGTAAAGGTCCCGTCTCCGAGGGCTTTTAGCAGCGCCTCGAAAATGCCCGCGGAGGCATCGCCCTTTGTGCGCACCCGGACGACACGCCCACCGCCGAACATGGCGATCGCTGCGGCCTCGTCCATGAGCCGCGCGGGGTCGGCTTTTAGATCCGCGTCCGTCAGTTCAGCGTAATTGAAGGCGCTCGACCGATCAGGCGAAACGCGGGCGGCGAGAGCGTCGGATCGCTCCCGCACGGCGCCAGCGTCGGGGCCGTAAAGCAGAAGCGCCGGAATATTGGCGTCCGGCTTGGCGACAAAGGCTTCAACGGCGTGAGCCTTAAGGGCCGCCACTTACTCGGTCTTAGCGAAGTAGAGCGCGAGCTGCAGCTCGATGTCCGCGCTCAGCTGCTCGGCCGCTTTGCGGCGCGCGTCCTTTTCCGCCGTAAGCGTTGCAAATTGCGAATTCACAACATTGTAGGCGGCGATTGAAACGGACCTGCTGGACAAAACGGTTTCTCCGCTCGCCGCGTCCATGAGGCGAAAATTGCCGGTGAGCGCATAGTTGAAACGGGTCACCGAGCCATCGATTTGGATGCCGAGGCGCGTGCGCCGCTCACTGAGGGTGACATCCAGCGTATGCGTTGGCGCGGCGGCGCGGGCGTTGGGATCGAGCCGGCTCGTCAGATCCCGTTGGAGGAGCCAGCCCGCGGGATCCGGCTGTTCGATGGCGGAGACCTGCACGCGCTCTAAAGCTTCGCTCACATTGCCGTCGCGCGTCGCATAAAGCGGTTGAAATCCGCAGGCCCCAAGCATGAGGAGCGCGCCAGTGAGAAGGGCGAGAGAGATGCGTTTCACGAGACCACCACATTGATGATGCGTTTGGGCACGATGATGATTTTACGCACCGTTTTGCCCTCCAGCAACTTGGCGACGCTGGGCTCGGCCAACGCAGCCTCCCTCAGCGCGTCCTCGCTGGCGTCGGCGGCGGCGGAGATCTCGCCGCGCCGCTTTCCGTTCACCTGGATGGGCAGTGTGATTTCTTCTTCCACCGTGAGGGCGGCGTCAGCCTCCGGCCACGGCGCATCGCAAATGAGGCCGTCGCCGCTAAGCGCCGCCCACCCTTCTTCGGCCAAGTGCGGCATGAAGGGCGAGATGAGCCGCAAGAGCGCCGATAGCGCCTCGGCGCGGTCGCCCGACGCGGCGCCCACGTCTTTGCGCAGGGCATTAACGAATTGGTGGATTTGCGCGATCGCCCGGTTGAAGCCGAAGCCCTCGATTTCCCGCGTCACCGCCTCGATCGCTTGATGGGTCTCCCGGCGCAAGGCGCTGGACCCTGAGGGAGCCGGAGCCTCGGCGAGGGAGAGGCCGGCCTCCCGCGCGTCTGAAACGAGGCCCCAAATCCGCTGAACGAACCGCCAAACGCCTTCGACGCCCGCCTCCGTCCACTGAACGTCGCGCTCGGGCGGCGAGTCCGACAGCATGAACCAGCGGGCTGCGTCCGCCCCATACTTGTCGGCGATATCCTCCGGCGAGACCACGTTCTTTTTGGACTTGGACATCTTTTCGGGCGGCCCGACGGTCACGTCCGCCCCGGTGTCGAGGCGCTTCGCGCCTGCGTCCGTACGGGTTACATCCTCCGGGAACAACCATGCGCCATCGGCGCCGCGATAGGTCTCGTGGGTCACCATGCCCTGGGTGAAAAGACCCTCGAAGGGCTCGGCCATGGAGAGGGCGCCGATCTCTTGCATGTTGCGTGTGAAGTAACGGGCGTAGAGAAGATGCAAGATCGCATGCTCCACGCCGCCGATATATTGGTCGACCGGCAGCCAGTAATTGACGGCGTCGACATCGGTGGGATTGTCCGGGTCCAGCCCCGTGAATCGGGCAAAGTACCAGGATGAATCCACAAACGTATCGAACGTGTCCGTCTCCCGCCGCGCCGGCCCGCCACAAATCGGACAGGTGGTTTTCGACCAGGTGGGGTGACGGTCCAGCGGATTGCCCGGCGCGTCAAACGTAACATCCTCCGGCAAGGTGATCGGCAGATCCTCGGCCGGAACGGGCACGACGCCGCATGTGTCGCAATGGACGACGGGGATCGGGCATCCCCAATAGCGTTGGCGGGAGACGCCCCAGTCGCGAAGCCGGGTGGTGACTTTCGCTTCCCCCGCGCCCATCTTCGTCAGCCGGGCGATCGCCTCAGCCTTTGCGTCTTCAACCGTCAGCCCATTGAGGAAATCAGAGTTGAAGAGGCGCCCGGGTTCAGTGAAGGCGACCGTCTCGATGCGGAACTCTTCCGCCGTTTCGCCTTTTGGCAAAACCACGGGGCGCACGGGAAGCTCGTATTTGCGGGCGAAATCGAGGTCGCGCTGGTCATGGGCCGGGCAGCCAAAGACCGCGCCGGTTCCGTATTCCATCAACACGAAATTGGCGATCCAGACAGGCAGCGTCTCGCCGTCGATGAACGGATGGGCGACGGTGAGACCGGTCGGCACGCCCTTCTTCTCAGCTGTCTCCAGCGCCGCTTCTGTCGCGCCCGCCCGTCGGCAGTCTTCTATAAAGGCGGCGATTTCCGGCGCGTTCTCTGCGAGCGCCGCGCTGAGCGGATGATCCGGGGAGAGCGCGCAGAAGCTCGCCCCGAACAGCGTGTCGGGCCGGGTGGTGAAGACTGTCAGCCCGTCCGCGCGAAAGGGAGCGGGCGCTGTGTCGCCAGCGAATTGGAAGGTGAGCTGCAAGCCTTCAGAGCGACCGATCCAATTCTTCTGCATGGTGCGGACATTGTCCGGCCACCGCTCCAGCCCTTCGAGGCCCTCCAGCAAATCGTCCGCCCGGTCCGTAATCTTGAAGAACCATTGGGAGAGTTTGCGGCGCTCTACGACCGCGCCAGAGCGCCAGCCCCGCCCGTCGATGACTTGCTCGTTGGCCAGCACCGTATGGTCCACCGGGTCCCAATTGACGAAGGCGTCTTTGCGCTCGACGAGGCCCTTGGCCCAAAAGTCCAGAAACATCTTTTGCTGATGTTTGAAATAGTCAGGGTCGCAGGTTGCGAATTCGCGCGACCAATCGATGGCGAGGCCCATGCGTTTCAGCTGGCCGCGCATGGCCTCAATGTTCGCATAGGTCCAGTCGCGCGGATGGGCGCCGCTTTGCATCGCCGCGTTTTCGGCGGGCATGCCGAACGCGTCCCACCCCATCGGGTGCAGCACGTTGAAGCCCCGCGCGCGCTTGTAGCGGGCCACGACGTCGCCCATGGCGTAATTGCGCACATGCCCAATGTGGATGCGGCCGGAGGGGTAGGGGAACATCTCCAGCACATAGTATTTGGGGCGCGCGCGGTCGTTGCGCGTGACAAAAGCATTCGCCTCATCCCACCGCGCCTGCCAGCGCGGCTCGCTTTCCTTGGGGTTGTATCGTTCCGTCATCGCGGCTTTCTCGGCGCCAGAATGCGCGCCCTTGCCGCCGGGCCGGGGCGGCGAAGCGGTTTAGCGGTCGGTGTCGAGGCGCAGCTCCCGCGCCCGGGTGAGAATAGCGTTTTCGATCTGCACCGGCGTCTCCGGATTGACCGCCGCATCGACCCAGCCGAATTCGCCGCGGTTTTCTTGCCGGAAGACGGACACCCGAAGGCCGTCGGCCCTCAGGCGATTGTCGAGAATGTAAACGGTGGCCCGGAACCGCTCCAGCGGTTGGCCGGGGTCGGCGAACCAATCGGTGGCGATCACCCCGCCGATGGGATCGGCGAAATTGAGCGGCATGAAGTTCAGCGTCTCAAGCGACGCAGTCCACAGAAATTGATTGACGCCGAGCCCGCGCGAGGCCCCATCCTTCTTGACCGCGGCCCGCGAGATAACGCCCTCATCCGCCTCGGCTTCGTCATCGTCCCCGCCGCCGAAGCCGAGGCAGCCCGACAGTGCGAACATCGCCACTGACAGAGCGAGAAGGCGGCAGAGCGCGCCGCGAAACGTCGTAAAGGCCATAGAAATCATTCCGCGATCTCGCGCATTTGGAATTGCGTTCGATTAACAGGGGCCGCCAGCGCCCCCGAGCGCCCCATCACCGAGAACAACTCGTAAAGCGCTTGTTCGTCTTTGACAATTGGCGGGCGCCTTCCCCGTCCAGAGCGCTATGCGCCGCCGGGCCCAGGATCTTGATCGATCGATGGCAGGGAAGGGGGCGGCCCCGTTTCCTCGCGCGTGTCCAGTGAGTCGGCGCTCTCGCTTTCCTCTTCGTCCGCCTCTTTCGAACCGCCCGGCAACTCGCGCACCCATTCAAGCGCGCCTATTGAGAAAAGGCCCGGTTGCCTCTCATTGGAGTCTGGCCGCGGGTCAAAGCGGTCCGACGTCGCTTCTTCTTGCGGATAGATATGCTGGACGCCGCCGGCGCAGGAGGCGGTGACCGCCGCCATCGTCATGAGGGCGGCGGCGCTGGTTTTCGGGGCGCGCCCAGCGTTCTTCTTCCGCATATCAAGGCTCCGAGACATGAGTACAACAACTGCGAAAATTCGCGCGGCCAGGCGCGCGCGTCGCTTGAACGGACATTCCAATAACGCCATCCTTACAAATAGATAGGGGCTCGAACAGCGCCGGGTTGTATTTTCGCGAGAAAATCGCCTGCTGCGCTTAAATCGCGCTTGCGCTCCCCCCGTCTAGGCGCTACGCCTTTGCCGGATCGGGCTGCGTTTAAGACTTTGTTAATGCTGACCATCAGCGTTTGAGATCGAGGATTTTGAGGGGACTATGGGATCCGCAGACAAAGCGACCCGCTTGGAAGGCGACTTGACGAGCTGCGCGCTGCGCCGCGCGCGCGCCGCTGCGGCCGCGGCTGTTCTCGCTGTCTCGCCCCTCGCCGTCTCATCGGCGTCCGCGGCTGAAAACATTCGCTTGCAGCTCGGCGGCTTTTTCACCGGTGTCGCCGGCTGGGTGGACGATGAGAACGAAGACGAAGATCGCCAGCATGCGTTTGGCTCAGACGCTGAGGTGCATGTCTTCGGATCGACGATCCTCGATAACGGGCTGGAAATCGGTTTTGGGACCTCCGGCAAGCTTTCGGCCGGCGCCGGCGACGACCTGACGCGGCGCCAGTGGGCCGCGGGTCGGATTTCGGGCAATTTGATCGGTGGTCAGCGCGCGACCGGCGGCGGCAACGACAACGCCTTTATCGAAAAATCGTATATGTACGCCATCAGCGGTTTCGGCAAACTGGTCTTCGGGAATGAAGACGGCGCGGCCGACATGCTGGCGATCAAGGCGCCGAACATCTTCTCCGCGGTTGGCGTCAATGACTGGGAGGCCGACATCACCGGCCTGATTGACGTTCACACGGTGAATGACTTCTCAGGCGTCTCCACCAAGATCACCTACCTCACCCCGATTTTCGCGGGCCTTCAGGTGGGCTTCTCCTACACGCCGGACACAGACCCGTGTGGCTCGAACTTCTGCTCGCGGAGCCAATCAACCATCCCGCCGGGCGCAGTTGGGTTTGATGGTCTCGCCGCCGAATCAAACTGGGAAGAAATCCTGGAGATTGCGCTCTATTACGAGCAGCTCTTCGGCGACGTAACGGTCGGCCTCGGCGGGAGCTATTTGACGGCGGATGAACAGTCCGGCCTCGTGTCGGCCGTATTCGACGATTACGAGGCTTACGCCGTCGGTGTGAACCTCGCCTATGGCGGGTTCACGGTGGGCGGCTCCTACCGGTCCACCAATGGCGGCTATGATGATCGCGGCGAAATCGGCTATGTGGCTTACGACGCCGGGATCTCTTATGAGACGGGTCCGGGGGGCTTCATGC
>JBCDJH010000114.1:0-6755 GCA_038747965.1 Pseudomonadota bacterium | reverse complement strand
GGCAGAAGATTTTTATCGCCAACGAATGGAGCGACGCCGACGACGGAGCGACCATCTCGGTCACCAATCCGGCCACGAATGAACCCATCGGCACGGTCCCGAAAGCCGGCCGGGCCGAGACCGCCCGGGCGATCGCTGCGGCGTCTGACGCGTTCCAAACATGGCGCTCCGTATCCGTCGAAGAGCGCGCCACGGCCCTGCGCCGCATCTACGAAGCCTTGATGGACAATCAGGACGCGCTCGGCCGTATGCTCACGGAAGAGATGGGCAAACCACTCGCCGAGGCCAAAGGCGAGATCGCCTTCGGCGCGCGCTTCTTTCGTTGGTTCGGCGAGGAAGCCCGGCGCATTTATGGGGACGTCATTCCCTCCCCCTTCCCCGGCTCCCGGATTGTCGTCACCAAAGAGCCGGTGGGCGTCGTCGGGGCCATCACGCCTTGGAACTTTCCGAACTCGATGCTGGCGCGGAAGATCGCCGCGGCCCTCGCGGCCGGCTGCGCCATTGTCGCCAAACCCGCGTCGCAAACGCCCTATTCCGGTCTGGCCTATGGGGACCTCGCGCTGGAAGCGGGCCTGCCCGCCGGCCTCGTCAATGTGGTCACCGGCTCGGCCAGCGAGATCGCGGCGGAGATGTGCGAAAACCCCGTCTTGCGCAAAATCACCTTCACGGGCTCTACGGAGGTCGGCAAACGCCTCGCCGCCCAAGCCGCCGCGCACATGAAGCGCGTTTCCATGGAGCTTGGCGGCAACGCCCCGTTCCTGGTCTTTGACGACGCCGATATCGACGCCGCCGTGCAAGGGGCGATGATCTCCAAGTTCCGCAACGCCGGCCAGACCTGCGTGTGCGCGAACCGTATCCTTGTTCAAAGCGGGATCTATGACGCCTTTGCGGAGAAGCTGGCGGCCGCCGTGCGCGCTCTCCAGGTGGGCGACGGGATGGAAGAGGGCGTCACCCAAGGCCCGCTAATCGACGCATCGGCGGTGGAGAAGGTTCAGGAGCATATTGACGACGCCTTGTTCCACGGCGGGTCGGTCATTGAGGGGGGCGGGCCGCATGAGCGCGGCGGGCTCTTCTTCCAGCCGACGGTCGTCGCGGGCGCCGAGCGCTCCATGAAGATATTCAGTGAAGAGACATTCGGCCCCGTTGCGCCCCTCTTCAAATTCGAGACGGAAGAAGAGGCCATCGCGCTCGCCAATGACACCGAATATGGGCTCGCCTGCTACGCTTACACGCGCGATCTCGGCCGCGCCTGGCGCCTGTCGGAACGGCTTGAGTACGGGATGGTGGGCGTCAATGAGGGGCTGCTCTCCACGGAAGTCGCGCCCTTTGGCGGCGTGAAGGATTCCGGCATGGGCCGCGAGGGCTCCAAGTATGGCGTGGAAGACTATATGAATATCAAATACGCGCTCTTCGGGCAGCTCGGCGTCTAAGCGGCGGACGGAACCCGGAGGCGCTTCCTCATGACACAGATTATGTGCGTCGGGCACGCCGTCGAAGACTACGTCTTTCGTATGGGCGCGATACCGACGGAAGCCCGAAAGCACCAGGCGGATGAATTTACAACCGTCGGCGGCGGCCCAGCGGCGAACGCCGCCGTCGCGATCGCCCGGCTCGGAGGCGATGTGCGGCTCGCGGCGCGGCTTGGCGACGATGCGGTGGCGGCGTCTATCGAAGCGGATTTAGAGCGCGAAGGCGTCGATTGCGCGGGCTTGCGCCGGTTCGCCGGCTGCCGCTCCTCGCTCTCAGCGGTGATGGTGGATGATGACGGCCAACGCATGATCGTGAATTATCTGGACGCGTCATTGCCGCAATCCGGCGACTGGGTGGCGGACGTGGCGCCAGAGACCGTCGCAGCTGTCCTGGTGGACGTGCGTTGGCCAGACGGGGGCGCAGCGGGGCTGAAGCTCGCCCGCGCGCGCGGCGTGCCGGGGGTGCTTGACGCCGACCACCCCATCCCGGCTGGCGGCGCATTGTTCGCCGACGCCTCGCACATCGCCTTTTCAGCCGACGGCCTCCGCCGCTATTTGCAGACGGAGGATCTGGGCGCCGGCGTCCAGAGAGTAGCGCGAGAGACCGGCGCCTGGTGCTGCGTCACCGATGGCGAGAACGGCGTCGCCATCAGCGCGCGGGGCGATGATTTGGACCATGCGCCGAGCCTGCCCGTCCGCGCTGTCGACACCCTTGGCGCCGGCGACGTCTGGCACGGGGCTTTCGCATTGCGCCTGGCGGAAGGGGCGAGCGAACTGGAAGCCGTGCGCTTCGCCTCAGCCGCCGCGGCTATCAAAGTCACCCGCCCCGGCGGGCGGGCGGGCGCCCCGCAGCGATCGGAAGTCGACGAAGCGCTCGCCGCCAACACAACGTCAATCAGGAGGGAGAGCGTCCAATGACCGTCTCCGCAGGAAAACTCTGGGGCCTACGCCGCATCGCGGATGCAGGCGGCCGCTTTAAGATGACAGCGGTCGATCAGCGCCCGCCCATCAAAAATCCGATCAAAGAGAAACGCGTAACAGCAGAAGCCCCGTGGGCAGACGTCGCCGACTTCAAGGCGATGCTGATCCAAGAGCTGCAGGCGGACGCAACCGCGATGCTGCTCGATCCCTATTACGCATATCCGCGCGGCGCGGCCCTCTACAGCCCCGCCAAGGGCCTCATCCTCACCTTGGAAGATTCCGTCTTTGAGGAAACGCCGGACGGCCGGCTGTCCAGCGAAATCGACGATTGGTCGGTTGAGAAAATCAAGCGCGTCGGCGGCGACGCCGTCAAAGTGCTCGCCTGGCATCGGCCGGACGCGCCCCGCCATATCAATCAAGCGCAGGAAGACTTCACCGCCCGCATCGGCGAGGCCTGCGCCAAGTACGACATTCCCTACGTCTTCGAGCTTCTCGTCTACCCGCTTGCAAAAGACGCGGAGCAAACCAGCGACTATGTGGAAATGAAGACGAAGAAGCCGGAGTTGGTTCTGGAAAGCGTGCGCGCGTTCGCCGATCCCAAATTCGGCGTCGACGTGTTCAAGCTGGAGAGCCCGCTGGCGGCGGACGACGTGCCGGGCGTCGGCGGTGAAAACTGGGAAGACGCGCAGAAATGGTTTGATGCGCTGGGCGAAGCGGCGGGCCGCCCCTGGGTGATGCTGTCCGCCGGCGCCGGGATGGACGCGTTTCGTCGTATTCTCACCCACGCTTACAAGGCGAAGGCCTCAGGCTACCTCGCCGGACGCGCCATCTGGCAAAAGGCCTTCGCGCATTTTCCGGATTGGGACGCGATCCGCGCGGCGCTGCGCAGCGAAGCCGTCCCCTATATGCGCGACTTGAACGCTCTCACCGACGCTGACGCGTTGCCCTGGACGGAGCATCCCTCGCTGAAGCCGACGGGCGCGCACTTCACCCCGGCGGACGGAAGCTTCCGCCAGCATTATTCCGACTTCGGGAGTTAACGCCCATGTCCCTCACCTATGGGGTCGTCGCGCTCGGCCGGCCCACATTCGATGTTCCGTTTGCTGAAGAGATGCTGGCGAAAGCGCTGGACGCCCTAAAGGCCGCCGATATCGCCGTCGTCGGCCCGCCGAAGCTGTTGTTCGACGCCGACGCGGCCGAAGAGGCGATGGGCGAAATCGAGGCGGGGCCGGACATCGACGCCCTCCTCATCCTGCAGATCACCTTCACCGACGCCACCATGACGGTGCGGCTGGCCGAGCGCACGACAGCGCCCGTCGCCATTTGGGCGGTGCCGGAGCCGCGCCTCGGCGGCCGGTTGCGCCTCAACGCGTTCTGCGGGCTGAACCTCGCCGCGCACTCCCTTGGCAAGGCGGGCGTTCCCCATGGCTGGCTCTACGCCGCGCCGGATGCGGATGGTTTGGCGGACAGTTTGCGCGCGCTCTCAAACGCCGTGACGACACAGCCCACCGCCGCCGCGCGGGACGCCTCCGCCAGCGCGTCCGAAGCCGCTCGCGCGCTTGAGGCGCTTCGCAGCGCCAAGATCAGCGTCATCGGCGAGCATCCCGCCGGCTTCGACACCTGCGCCTACACGCCGGAAGCCATCGCCCGCTTCAATGACGTCCGGGTCGAAACGTTCAGTCTGGAGACGTTGTTCGAGAAGGCCAAGTCGGCCGACGACGCCCGCGTCGCCGCTGTGCGCGCGAAAGCGGCGGGCGCGCTAGCTGGCCTGGACGATGTGGATCAAGAGCAACTGGATCGCTCCTTCCGGCTTTACTGCGCGCTGGAGGACATCCAAAAGGAAAGCGGGGCGAGCGGCCTCGCCGTGCGCTGCTGGCCAGAGACGTTCACCGAATATGGCTGCGCCGCCTGCGGGCCCATGGCCATGATGAACCAGAACTGCGTGCCCAGCGCCTGCGAGGCGGATGTGTACGGCTCTTACTCAGCGCTCATCCTGAAAGAACTTGCGCAAGAGCCCGTTTGGATGGCGGATCTCGTCGATCTCGATTTTGACGGGGACACCGGCGTCTTCTGGCATTGCGGCCTCGCGCCCCTCTCTATGGCGGACCCGGAAGCGACGCCGGAGGCCACCATCCACACCAATCGCAAGATGCCGCTTCTCCATCAGTTTCCTTTGAAGCCGGGGGCGTTCACCTTCGCGCGGCTCTCCCAATCGCGGAACGAAGAAAAACTCGTCATCGGCATGGGCGAATTCCTCCGTAAACCGATGGCCTTTACAGGCACATCCGGCGTCATGCGGCTGGACGCCGGCGCGAAGAAAGCGTGCGACGCCATCATGGCGGAAGGGCTGGAGCACCATTACGCCATCGCCTATGGCGATCACCGCGACGGCTTACGCGCCCTCGCCGCCGCGTTCGATCTGCCGGTGTTGGAGCTGAGCTAGTGAGCGCGTTCGAGCCGATCCGCCCGGACTGGAGCCAGTTTCCGCCAGCGCACGCCACCGGCGAGGCGGCCCGGGCGGCCCGCAACGCGGTGCGGATCGAAACCTCGCTCGGCGATTTGCTCGTCACGTTGCATCCCTTCGGCGCCCGCATTCGCATGGGCGGCCCGCGCCACGCCGAGTACGGACTGCTCGTCAACGAGCCGGAGGAGGCGGTCGTCGCGCTCAACGAGACGCCGGCCGAAATCGTGCTGGAGAGCGCCAACCACACGTTCCGGTTGGAGCGCGACAGCCTCGCCTTCAATCTCTCCAAAGACGGGCGGACCATCTGCCGATCGGCGACCGACGGGCACTTTGTGCGCTCCTACCGCCTGCCGCCCATCTCCCGCAGCGCGCAAGGTTGGTTGGTCCATTTCGATCTCGCCTCCGACGATAACATCTACGGGCTCGGCGAGAAGTGGGGCAGGCTGAACAAGCGCGGCCAACTCATTGAATCCTTCAATCACGACGCGCTGGGCGTGAATACGGAGGCGTCCTACAAAAACACGCCCTTCGCCTGGAGCACCAATGGCTGGGGCGTGTTTTGCCACACCCCCTCGCCCGTCACCCACGGCGTCGGCTTTGCGCCCTGGTCGCAGCGGGCGTACGGCCTCCTGGTCGAGGACGACGCGCTCGACCTCTTCCTCTTCAGCGGCGCGACCGGCGCGGAGATCATCGGGCAATACACCGAGCTGACGGGCCGAGCGCCGACGCCGACGCTCTGGTCGGCGGGAGTCATCCTCTCCAAAGCCTATTATCAGGATGCAGAAGAGCTGATGGCGACCGCCCGCGAAGTGCGGGCGCGCGGCATGCCCTGCGACACCATCACCCTCGACGGACGGGCGTGGCTTGAGACCGACACGCGCTTCTCGTTTGAGTGGGACGAAGGCCGTTATCCGCGCCCCGCCGAAGTGCTGCGCGAGCTGCACGACATGAACTTCAAAGTCTGCGTGTGGGAGTATCCGCTGGTCTCAGTGAAGAGCCCCCTCTTCGCTGAGATGGCCGAGCGGGGCTGGCTCCTCAAAGATCGCATCACCGGCGAAGCGTTTCAGTATGAATGGAGCCCCGAGCCCTTCGGCGACGTGCTGACGCCGTTGCCGATCTCCGGCTTGGTCGATTTCACCCATCCGGGCGCCTACGCCTATTGGCGCGATCGCCATGCGGAGCTGTTCGCGGTGGGCGTCGACATGATCAAGGCGGATTTCGGAGAACAGACGCCAGACGACGTGCTCGCCCATAACGGCGAGTGCGGGCACGATCTCCACAATGTTTACGCCTATCTCTACAATAAGTGCGTGTACGAAGCGGCGGAGCAGTTCTCTCGCAATGGCGCGTTCCTGTTCAGCCGCGCATCTTGGACCGGCTGTCAGCGCTTCCCCTCGCAGTGGGGCGGCGACCCCCAGGCCGATTGGGAGGGGCTCGCGGCCAGCCTGCGGGGCGGCCTCTCCTGGGGCGCCAGCGGCGCGCCCTATTACGCCACGGACATCGGCGGCTTTTATGGCGACAAGCGCGATCCGAAGCTCTATGTGCGCTGGATGCAGGCGGGCTTGTTCGCCGCCCATATGCGCCTTCACGGCATCGGCCCGCGCGAGCCGTGGACCTATGGCCCGATCGCCGAAAAGGCCGCGATGGAAGCGCTCCGTTTGCGCTACCGGCTGCTCCCCTACCTCACGAAAGCCATCCGCCAATCGAGCGAGACGGGTCTCCCCGTTCAGCGGGCGATGGCGCTCGCCTGCCCGGACGAGCGGGAGGCCTGGGGCTTCGATGAGCAGTTCTTCTGCGGCGACGACATTTTGGTCGCCCCTTGCGTGCGGGAAGACGACCGGGTGAGCGTCTATCTCCCCCGCGGCGAATGGCGCAGATTTCCAGACGGCGCGCGGTATGAG
>JBCDJH010000113.1:0-6794 GCA_038747965.1 Pseudomonadota bacterium | reverse complement strand
TACCAACGCCTTCACGCGCGCTTCCAGCGTGTCGGAGACATTCACCTCCGGCGTTTCATAGGTCGCAAACTCGGCCAACAACGCCTCATAGGCCGCCGCGCACTCCGCCCGCGCCGCCTCCAGCTCTGCTTCGATGTCCGCGCCGGGCGCGGCGTTGATCGCCGTATTGTGCGCCGACAACACCCCCCGCGCCCGACCCGCGAACGGCCGGTAGCGCTTGTCGTTGGACAACACCACCGCCGCAAGATCGTTCTTGGTCCGCGCCCCGTCCTGGGTCTCTCCGTCGAGTATGGCGTCCTGCGCTGCTGAGGCCGCGCCGGCCAGATGCGCGCGCGCGGCGTCCGCTTTCGCCGGCCAGGTGTCGCGCTCCTCTGGCGTCGCGCCGCCCGTAATCTGGCTGAGAAACGCCGCGTGCATCTGTTTCGCCTGAGCGTAGGCGTCCGCCTTCCAGGCCTCCAGCGGCGCGGAAGCACGTACGATCTCTGACCCAGACCACTCATGCCAACGATTGGGATGAGCCTGATGCGCCGTGAGCTCCGCGAACAAATCGTCCGCGCCGGTCACGCCTATCAATCTACCTTCCGGCGCTAGACGCCCCACATCACGGCTAAAGTGGAAAATACGGCCGGAGGCCTCCGCGACCGCATACCAGTCGCTATCGAACGCCTCGCCAGCCTGAAGATCGTAGAAATCCCCGGCGGGGCCGCCAAAATACGCAACGCCGTCGCGGTCGACGCGCTCAAAAATCCCATAATCCGTAAACATTTACGCCTCCGCCAGCGTCACCCAGACGCCGTCCGCACGTTCAATTTGTAAAACGTGGCTATGTACTGTGGTCACGACGTTGGCCGCGTCCAAGAACACGCCGGTCATTACCCGGCCTCCAAACAAGAGCGTCCAAGAATTGGCGCTCGTGGTGTGCGTCGAGCCGCTGGATTTTCGGATGGCGGGGCTAGCGAACGCACTTTCATCCTGGGTCGCAGCGCTGCCAAGCTCGAGGTTTGTACGCGCCGTACTGGCGTTCGCTGCCGCTATCAGCGTCTCCCCGAAAGATGATATGTCGGCCGTGGCGGCCGAGCCGAGACCGAGCGTCGTCTGAGCCGCGGCGGCGTTAGCGTCGTCCAGGAGGCTACGGCCAAACGCGGAGACGCCTAAATTTCCAAGCGCTGTCGCCGCATCACTGAGATCCGACAGGTTGGCGCTCGCGAGTAGATCGCCAGAGCCTGAAATCGTGCCCGGGGCGAGGTTGCCCGCGCCGTCGAAAAGCAGCGTTTGTCCCGCCGTCCCAGGCGTACTGGCGTAGGTGACGCCGTTGATCGTCAACCCGCCGAAGGTGACGCTGTCGTCGGACGCGAGCCCCAGGAATTCCTTCGTTTCGTTCGCAGTCCGTCCGATAGGCGCGCCGTTCGCGTCATGCCCCGCCAGGGTGTCAGCCGTTGCGGTGGACGAGAACGTGCCATCGCTGATGATGATAAAGCTATCGGCCCCAGCCGGGTAGTCTACTTGCGCCAGCAAGGTCGCATCATCGAACGAATACACCTTAATCGTATAGCTGAGCGTGTCATTCAGGTAGAATTCCTGCTGACCCGCCGCGTTCGCGATCACGGGGTTTGTCGCAGGCGTGGCCAAACCGCTATCTGTGTACGCGGTCTGCAACGTAGTCGTTCCCAGCGCATAGCAATACGCCTTATTGCCGCTTGCAGGGCCGTTCAAATTGTTGAACGATGTGACAAAGGGTTGAGCGCCCATAGTCTATTCCTTAATCAATATTCGCGGGTTGAATGTCGAATGCAGGTTGCGTTCTCAGCGCCCAGCGGACCCAGCCCCTCCAGGCGGCCCACCATTTCCAGAACAGCATTCACAGCATCTAGACCGCCGCCTTGCTACTCAACCAGCGTCGCAGCGTCGGCGGTCGCCTTAAGTTCGGTCAGCTCCATAACCAAAGTCCTCTTTAACTAGTCTTTCAGCTCCAGCGCGGTCGCCTTGCCGTTTGCGATCACGCAATGTTCCGTGCCCGCCCCAGTGTTCCGCTTTTGGTAGAGGACGGTTACGCGGAACGATTCCGGAGAAGCGCCTAAGCCCTCCAAAATGATCCGCTCACGCACCCGCTGAATGGCGCGCCAGTACGGCGCCCATGTCGTCTGATCGACATAATCGATCGTTCCGCCGAGAAAGGCCGGATCGTCCACGACCGCGCGCACGTAGATCGTGTCCTGCAGGCTATTGTCCCAATATACCTTCAAAATGAGCTGGCCGTGTGTGACGGGGTATGCGTTGGTCAGCTCGTAGAACTGCGCTTCAAACTGCAAATCCACGATCGCGACGCCGTTTTTCGGCGTGACGTTAAAGTTGAAGATGCTGGGAGCAACCGACACGACATCGGCGGATGCTTCCTGGGAACTGGACTGAGAGCTGAGCGTGAATTCCGTCAGCCCGTCTGCGACAAACTTTGCGGCGGTGAACGTTCCATCAACCGCTAAGTCGCCGCTGACGCGAAACGCTGTTGATTGCCCATCATTGTACCCATATAGGCCCCCAACATTTCCGTTTACGTCGAGTGTAACGCCCCACGTTGCGGCCAGCTGCCCATTGACCGTCGCAATCACGTCCGAGTTAGTTATCACGCTGGCGTTTAACGCGTTTATACTGGATGTGAGAGACTGCCCCGCCAAATTGACGTCCGCAAGCTCTTGCCTTCCGGCGATGATAGCGCCCGGATAGTTTTCAAATTGACCGCCGGTGCGTCGCGCAAGGTTGTTCACCAGCGCAATAAACCAATCCTTGGGCGTGCCGTCCTCATTCACGATCGATTGACCGCGCTCCAAGAAGGGGACACGATCCAGCGTCAGGTCGACCAATTTGGATCCCCCTCGTTGAACCAAGCGCCATAGAGCGCCACGCCCGCCGGATCGGTCATGCGAATTCCCAAGGTGACACCTTCGGCAGGCGAAAAGGGACCACCCAATCCCCAGCAGACGGGCTTACGATATTCCCCGTCCGAACCAAGGCCCATCACCATTTCCCCGCGTTTGTGATCGCGGTCGGAGATCCCATCAGAAGATATGTCGACCATGAATTGCGGGTTGGAGCCCTGACCGCTGGCCGGTCGAGCATAGGCGCGTGCGTCCAATGCAAGCGAACCGATCGTCTCGAAATTCTCGAAACCGACACGAACTGTCGCAATCCGCTCCACGGACTTCCCGTCATCCGTGTAAACATCAGGATCCAGACGAAAGAGCCAATTGCTCCCTTCAAGCGCTACAACGTCCTGCCCATAGACTTTGGCGTGAAAACGAACCTTCCAATCCGTCGCGCCAAAGCTCTTGCGGCTCGCGGACAGCTGCGTCGACAAATCCAGGACCTGAGCCGGCTGGCCGAAAGGACGAACCACAAAGAACTCGTGTGCGCCGTCGCGATAGGCCCAGCATGTCGTCTTCGCCTGATCCGCCTCGGACATCGCCTGCAGTTGATCTTCAAGCTCAGGATTGGCCGGCAGCATTGTGAGCCCGATACCCTGCGCGGCATAGCAAGACCGATTGCCGCCGACGAACATTGTTTTGTCGCCGAGTTTGCAGATCGCATTTGGGCCTATAAGGCCTTGTGATTCCTCTATAGCGGACGCCGTGACATTCGCCGCCGGAAGCGCATTGTCCCCCGTCGCGCGCCAGAATTCGAACGATTTCTCGCCAGCTACGATCAACTGAGACCCGACCCGAAAGAGCCGCATCGCCGCATCCGGCGCTTGCTCCGCTGTAGCGAAGCCCAAAGCTTCCCAGCTTGTACCGTCGAGCGTCGCCGACCATGAGATCGTGTCATCGGCCTGTGTGACGAACAGCCTTTGGACGAACACCTCAACGCTCGTGACGGACGACGGCAGATCCGGGTCGGTCACTTGCGAAAGCGTCGTTCCGTCCCAACGGAACACGTTTCCATTGACGAGCGCGAACAAGCGGTCTCGCAGCCCCGTCATCTGGACCTCACCCGTGGACGAGACGACCGACCCTATTGAAGTCGTCGCCCAAGACGACGACACGCTGTAGAGCGTGTCTCCAGCAATGGCGTGCAGCAATCCGCCTCGCACGCCTGGCTCGGCGTAAAGACCCCGCACGGCTGCGCCCATATCCACCAGCGGGGTTAGACCCGGCGTTGGCAGCAAGACCGCGCGGCTGCGCTTTGCGGCATCGTCCTTGATCGGTTGGACATACCAATTCTGCAGCTTTATGGGGGTCAGCTTCTTTGTCGTACGATTGTCCGAACTAAAAGCGACAGGGAAGAAACTCATTTTACCTCATGAAAAAGCCCCGCCGGAGCGGGGCTGGGTCTAGTGTTGACTTTCCGACGTGGCGCTAGAACGCCTTTGGTATACCTGCCTGCTTCAGCGACGCATTGGCGGTGTGCCTACGTTTCACGCCACGATCGACGGTAAAGTTTCTTTCGGTGAGCGGGCTGTACCAAATTTCGTGGTCGCCACGTCCTTGGCGAACAAGCTCGCAGCCGTTAAGCCGCAACAGTGCCGTCAATTCCCGGTAGAAGTTTGCCAAGGCCGCGGTCGCTCAATAGGTGTTTAATCGCAAACGCTGGCTTGACCTCGCGATTCATTTCCTCGCGAAGCTTTGGCAACACGTTTAACTCAAACAGGTCGAAGGCAACCGCCTCGATCTGAAGCGCCAATTCATCCAGGGAATCGGCCTCAACAACAAGACCAAGCTCATCGTTTGTTGCGACGAAGCCTGCAGGCTCATCGTCTATGGCATCTACGCGCACCACGCGAATTTCAAAGACCTTTTTGTACTCTGGCATGTTCACCACCGTAGCTGGGTCACTTCGGAAAGCGGCTTTAGGCCACGTCCCCACCACAACAACCCAGTCGTCCCACAACACGATATATAGAACGTAAACGTCGTCCTGTGGAGATCTTTGCGGGATTCCGCAGTCACGGTAAAGTTAACACCTGCCGCAATCTCCCTATTTTTTTGCCTCCAACTCAGCCGCCAGGCGCCCTAGCTCTGCCTGATTGAGGTTGGACTGCCTTATCCGCTTGGCGTAAAATGCCGCTATGCTGATCCTTCGCGACCTGCTTGACTCCCTGTCCGCGAAAGATGCTCGCGGACGAAACGATCAGCGTAAATACGCCAGCGATACGTTTAAGACCCTGTCCATCGCGCTTTTTATCGCTATCGGATTGGACTTGTTCAGAGAGGCGGACGAGCGTGCGCTTGATATGTCCACTATGCCGCTTGCCTTGGTAATCAGCGTCGCTTTTGCTATATTTGGTATTACATTGGCCGGCCGAAGAGAGCCGGAGGAGTGAAAACATGGACGCTCAACAGATCCAATTTTTTGTTATCCTAGCTGCAATCGCGGCAATGGGAGCGCTGATGTTCGCGATCACCGAGCATAAACCTCGCAAAGACCCATAGCGCCTGGAGGGTTGGGGTATGAAAGCCAAGATACTGGATATTGCGGATTGGGTGGCTCTGATCAGTTTTGGGCTGGGATTGATGGAATTTTTTTCCGAAGTGTTTCTTTCAGGAACCTTCTTCGATCCTTGGTGGATATCGCTATGCCTGATGGGCGTCGGAATTGCGCAATACTCAATTTGTCGCCTCATCCCGTCGCTGTTTAACCGCACCACGAACTAAAGCGACATCCGCCTCCGCGCGTGCGATATCAGGCCGTGGCGACGCATTTTTCATTTTTATTGGAGAAACGGCCGCTCCCAGTGCGATCCCATAGCCAAGGCGTTGAATCGTCTGAACCGCCGCATAATAATCTTCGGCGTCCGCTAGCTCCTGTTTCGCTTGCAGGTATCCCGCAGCATTTTTGTCTTGCGCATAAGACTCGACATTTGCCCTCGCCTCTTCAACCCGCTCTTCGGCTTTGACAACGAGCGGCTGAACTAGCGCCGCCTCACTCAAGCCGCCAGCCGCAATGCCAACGTCCGTCGATGTGTACATCGTTCCCTTCGGCTTGAAGAGTTGCGACGGCTCTAACGGCTTCGCTCTGGGCCGCCACTCGCCGCTAGGCGTCTGCTTAAACGGTACATTGTCGCCAGCGCCACCCTGACGCCAGAATTCATTGACATTGGAAGCCCGCCGCGCGAGCGCATTCGTGCTTTCACCCGGTTTTTTGATTGGCCGAGGCGAGATCATCGCATTTGCCCTCGCCTCTACATCCAAGGCCCTTTTCTTCGATGCTTGAACACCCCGCCCGCGGGCCAAGGTGGAAAGAGCGACGCCGCCCAACGCGGCCGCGAGAGGTCCAGCTTTTGCGAAGGCTGCGTTGCTTGATGGCGCATCCGACTGTGCGGCAAGAAACTCCAATTCGTCACGCCGTGTTCGCGCTGTTTGTAGCTCGTTCCGCGCGTTATTAAGTAAGCCCTCAATCTCTGTCCGATAATTCCGAATGGCTTCGGACGTGCGTCCGCCGAGTGCGCCGTCAACCGTAAGATTGCTGCCCAGACGGAAGTTCAAGAACTGCTGAATCTCCTTGATGCGCTCTGGTGACGATCCGCCCTCTGAGAGCCTGCTTAAGTCCGCTTCGAAGTTTGGAATAATGTCCGTTTCGAGCTGCGATATCCGATTTGAGACGCCCTGAATCTCCGAAGAGGGGTTTGCCTCTTGTCCCTCGGCTGGCGCCGCGCCGAGTAGTGTCGCGCCAGCTATGGCCATGCCATCTCCTACCCTGCCAGCAACACGCGAAGCGCTTCCCTGAGCGCGCGCGATCTGCGTCGCTTCTTGCAGATTCAATTCGCGCCCGCCCTTGGCGAAGAATTTCATCGCGGGACTGAACTG
>JBCDJH010000112.1:0-6802 GCA_038747965.1 Pseudomonadota bacterium | reverse complement strand
CTTTTCGATCGTGACCTATTCCTACGAGTTCATGGATTCCGTTGTGGTCGTTCCCGCCACACTTCAGGTCCTGACACGGGTTTCAGAAATCACGAACCGCATCAACCAAAGCGAGCATTGTTGAGACGGTGTGAGGACCGAAGAAGAAACCCTAGGCTCAGCCCCACGCGAATGACATGACTGCGCCAAACCCCTCTGCTCTGGATGTTTGCTTTGCGCCGAGTCAGACATTCGACCGGGTAGACGTTATATCTGCTATTGGCGATCCGTAGTCATTCTAATTGAACAACGAGCCGAAGGTATCGAACCACCTGCCGCCTAAAGGGCTTTCGTCACCTCCCCCAGCCACGCCGCCACATCGGGCCCCACCAGCGGGCCCACCTCTGCGCGCACCCTCGCGTGGTAGGCGTTGAGCCATGCGCGTTCGTCTGGTGTCAGCATGTCGGGGAGGATGAGGGTGGGGTCGATGGGGGCGAGGGTGAGGGTTTCGAAGCTCAGCATGTCGCGGTCGCCGCCGTCTATGGGTTCCGGCGGGCGAACAAGGACGAGGTTCTCGATACGAATGCCGTAGGCGTCTGTTTTGTAGTAGCCGGGCTCGTTGGAGACGATCATGCCGGGCTCCAGCGGCACGTTCGCCAGCCGCTTTGAGATGCTTTGCGGGCCTTCATGGACGCCGAGATAGCTGCCCACCCCGTGGCCTGTGCCATGGTCGTAATCGAGCCCCGCTTGCCAGAGCGCCGCGCGGGCGAGGGCGTCGATATGGGCGCCGGTCGTCCCCTTTGGAAACCGCAAACGGGCGATGGCGATATGGCCTTTGAGGACGCGGGTGAAGCGGTCCCGCATTTCCTCCGTAGGCGCGCCAATAGCGATGGTGCGGGTGACGTCGGTCGTTCCGTCCTCATACTGGGCGCCGGAGTCCACAAGAAACAGCTCGCCCATCCCAAGGGGGCGATTGGTCGCCTCATTCACCCGGTAATGGACGATGGCGCCGTTGGGGCCGGAGCCTGAAATCGTCTCGAAGCTGACGTCTTTCAGCGCGTTCGTCTCCCGGCGGAAGGCTTCAAGCTGGCGCACCGCGCCGATTTCATCGACGCGGCCGGTGGGCGCCTCGATGCTCAGCCAATGGAGAAACCGGGTGAGGGCGGCGCCGTCTCGCAAATGGGCGGCGCGGGTTCCCGCTTGCTCCGCCTCCGTTTTAACGGCGCGGGCGGCGACGCAAGGGTCTTGCGCGGTCGTCACCGCCGCGCCGCCGGCCTCCAGCTCCTGAAAGGCCCAGGCGGAGGCGTCGGCGGGGTCCGCCAGCACGCGTTTTGCGGGCTCAGCGCCCTTGGGGCCGAGCGCACGGAGCGCGGGGCCGAGCGCCTCTTCCGGCTGCAGGCGCACGTCCGCTCCGAGGTGCGCGGCGAGGGCGGCGTCCGCCTTGTCCGGCGCCACGAAAAGCTCGGCCGAGCCGTCCGCATGCACCAGCGCGCGGGCGAGGGCGAGCGGCGTGTGGGCGACATCTCCGCCGCGCACATTGAAGGCCCAGGCGATGGAGGCGGGCGAGGCGAGATAGGCGACGTCCGCCTTCTTGTCTTGAAGCGTTTTGGCGATGGCGGCGCGCTTGTCGGCGGCGGAGCGGCCGGCGAGGCGCTCTGGATGCGGACGAAGCGGCGCGGCGGGGCGCGCGGGCTGGTCCTCCCACGCCGCATCGACGGGGTTCGCCTCCATGGCGATGAGCGCGCCGCCCGCCGCCGCGCACGCCCTTTCAAGGGCGCTCGCGCCGGCGCGGCTGTGCAGGCGCGGGTCGAACCCAACCCGGGCGCCTGGCTCCAAGTTCGCCTTCAGCCAGGCCGCCGGCGGGCAGTCGCTGATGTCGTGGAAGCTGAAGAGGGCGCCGTCCACCTCGCTACGCACCTGCAGGGCGTAGCGGCCGTCGGTGAACATCGCCGCCGTCTCGCGGCCTACAATCGCGGCGCCTGCTGAGCCTGTGAATCCCGTCGCCCAGGTGAGCCGCTGCGCGTAGGCGGGCGTGTACTCGTTCTGATATTCATCCGCATGGGGAATGATGAAGTGGTCCAGCTCCGCCTGCGCCATCTCCGCGCGCAGGCGCGGCAAGTGGCGCGCGGCTTGGGCCGGGTTCGCTCGCACTGTGAAGTCTTGAAACATGTTTCCGAATGTAGGCGTCCCTCAGGCGCGCCGCAATCCGGTCTCGCTCTAGCTTGGCCGCGACAGAACGAGGGTCATCCACTCGCCGAGGGGAAAACGCGCCGCCAGCTTGAGGCCCTGGGCGTGATAGGCGCCGCGCACGGCGCGCTCTTGGCTCGCGAGAAGGCCCGACAGGATGGCCTCGCCGCCGGGGGCGAGGGCGCCAGCGATGTCCGGCGCCAGCGCGATAAGCGGCCGCGCCAGGATGTTGGCGAAGATGAGGTCATAAGGGCCGCCGCGCCGGATGGCAGGATGCGACAGGCCCGCCGCCGTCACCGCGCGCAACCGAGGGCCGGCGGCGCCCGCCGCGCCGTTCAGCCGCGCGTTCTCCGCCGCCACCTCCACGGCGAGGGGGTCGATGTCCGTCGCAATCACCTCCCGGCCTGTCGCCTTGGCGAGGCCGAGGGCGAGCACGCCAGACCCGCAGCCCACGTCCAGCCCCCGGCGGACGGGCCGTCGGCGCAGCGCGGCTTCGAGAGCCAACAGGCAACCGCGCGTCGTTTCATGATGGCCCGTTCCGAACGCCTGGCCCGCCTCGATATGGAGGGCGACGCCGCCGGGCGCGATACGGGCGCGGTCATGCCCGCCATAGACGGTGAAGCGCCCCGCGCGGATGGGCGGCAGCCCTTCAAGGGAGAGGCGCACCCAATCCTCGTCCGGCAGCCGTTCGCAGTCCGGCGGCGCGGCGGGCGCATCCTCGGTCATCACGGTTTGAAGGAGGGCGTGAAGCGCCTCCGTGTCCGGCGCATCCCCTCGGTAATAGGCGAGGGCCGTCCAGGCGCCCGCCTCCGCCTCGCTCGCCGCGACGGCGTCCGGGGCCGGGTGCGCGAGTTCCTCCAGCGCGTCGGCGATCTTTCGCATCCGCGCCGCCGGTCCGCGCCAGCTCACGCGCCAGTGCGGCGCGGCGGCCATCTCCCCCTCCTGCGGACGGGTCATGTCACGGGGCGGGAGGGCGATCGTCTGACGCTCCGCCGACGCCTTCCGCGACGCCCCCGCGCAAGGCGGTTTGGGTTTCGATTGGCGGAAGGGGCGGCGGGTCGAACCGCAGGATGTAGTAGGGCGGCGCGCCCGCCTCGATCCCGCCGTTCCACGCCGGCGCCTTGTGGAGCTGCGCGACGCTCGCATAGACGCGGCCGTCGGGCGCTGCGTCGACGCCCCGCGGCCAAAGCAGGCGCGCGTCGGTGACAAGCGGCGTGTAGGCGCCGTCTGGGCTGGTGCGGCCAATGGAGCGGCTGTTGACGTCTGCGGAGTAAATGACGCCGCCCGGCGCCACGTCGAGCCCGTCGCCAAGAGCTTTGACGCCGTAGAGCTGCACGCGCGCGCCAATCTGGAAGGTGGAGAGGGTGTGGTTCAACAGATCCGGCGTCGCCGCCCGGTAGATCGCCTCGCCGCTGACAGAGCTAAAATAGGCCCACTCATACGCCGGATCGACGGCGATCGCGCTGACGCCGAGGCGCACCGGGCGGGCCCCTTCCGGCGCCTGCTCCTCAAGCACGCGCCCGCCGACGCGCAAATCCAAATCCTCCGGCCGCAGACGCGGGTCGTTGATGAGCACCCGGCGCCCAGTGCCTTCCCGGCGATGCACAACGATGATCGCGGGCGTCGCCCCGTTCTTCAGGCCGCCATCGGTGATGTAGATGGCGTCATGCTTGGCGTCGACGGCGAGGTCGTTGAGGTCCGATCCGGGCTCGGAGAGGTCGTCCAGCAGAAAGACGCCGGCGAGACTGTCCGTGTCCGTGCGCCATCCCACAAGCTTGCGGCCGGACGCCGGCGCGCCATCCGCCTCGCCGCCGCGCCCCCGGTCGAGCAGCCAAACGACGCCGCCCGGGTCAATGTCCACGCCGCTCACGGAGACCAGCGCGTCCTTGTCGCCGGCGCCGTCCAGCAACGGGCGGTTCCAATCGGCGTTCGGAAAGGGCCGCAGCGTCCCGTCAGCGCCGATCCGCGCCATGCGCGGCTCGTTCTCTTTCGGGAGTTCGATGCTGACGAATATGTCTCCGTTGGCGGCGACCGCGAGGGCCCCGGGCCGCAACGCCATACGAGCCGCCACTTCAATCGGCGGCGGGTCTTTCACAGCCTGAACGTCCGCTTCGGGCTCGGCTTTTTTACCGCAGGCGGCGAGCGCCACAAGGCAGACGCAGGCGGCGCGTCCGAGGCCGCGTTTGTAACGGGCGCTCCTCACACCCGCTCCACGAAGCTCTCGATCACGCGCTTTTGCCCCGCCTTTTCGAAGTCGACCACCAGCTTGTTGCCTTCGATCGCGCGAATGCGTCCGTAGCCGAACTTTTGGTGAAAGATGCGCTCGCCAAGGGCGCTTTTTGCGGCGTTGGGATCGCTTACGGCGACGAGCTTGGCGTCGGCTTCGATGGGCGGCGCCGTGTTGGGTTTGCCGCCGCCGCCGGTGAAGGCCGCCCGCGCCCGGCGCCATCCTGGGTTCTCATAATAGCCGCCCTCGTTCTGGGCGACGTCTTGGAACCGCTGATTGGCGGCGAGGGAGGAGGCCGACGCGCCGTAAAGGCCCGGCTGGGTGACGACGTCCACCTGCTCCTTTGGAAGTTCATCAATGAAACGGGAGGGGATCGCCGATTGCCAGCGGCCGTAAATCTGCCGGTTTGCGGCGAAGGAGATATGCGCCTCCTCTCGCGCCCGGGTGATGCCCACATAGGCGAGGCGGCGTTCCTCCTCCAAACCCGCTTGGCCGCTCTCATCCATGGAGCGCTGGGAGGGGAACACGCCTTCCTCCCAACCGGGCAGGAACACGACGGGGAACTCCAAACCCTTGGCGCTGTGCAGCGTCATCAAGTTGATGCGCTCGCCCTCCGCGTTTTGGTCGTTGTCCATCACCAGGGAGACGTGATCGAGGTAGCCTTCCAAATTCTCAAAATCCGCCATCGCCTGGATCAGCTCTTTTAGATTCTCCAGCTTAGAAGGCGCTTGCGGCGATTTATCCGCCTGCCACATTTCCGTGTAGCCCGATTCATCGAGAATGATTTCGGCCAGCTCCGTGTGCCGCATATCGCCAGCGAGCAGGCCGGCCCAGCGGTCCACCGCGTCAAGGAAGGCTTTGAGGGGTTTGCGGGTGCGCGCGGTCAGCTCATCGCTGGTCGTCAGCGCCCGCGCCGCGTCCATCAGCGTGCCCCCGCGCGCCCGCGCAGCCTGGCGGAGGGTCTGCAGAGCTTTGTCCCCAAGGCCGCGGCGCGGTTTGTTGACAATCCGCTCAAAGGCGAGGTCATCCGCTCCGCTGCGCACCAGGCGCAAATAGGCGTGGGCGTCGCGTATCTCCTCCCGCTCGAAAAAGCGCGGGCCGCCGACGACCCGGTAGGGCAAGCCCAAATTGATAAAGCGGTCCTCAAAGCTGCGCATCTGGAAGCTAGCGCGCACGAGCACGGCGATGTCGGAGAGGCGGCGTCCCTTCACCTGCATCGCCTCGATTTCCTCGCCGACGGCGCGCGCCTCCTCCTCGCCGTCCCAAACGCCGCGCAGTTTGAGGGGATCGCCGTCTTCCTGGTCGGTCCAAAGGGTTTTGCCGAGGCGATCCTCGTTGGCCGAGATGAGCCGGGACGCGGCGGCGAGGATCGCCGGCGTTGAGCGGTAATTGCGCTCCAGCCGGATCACCGAGGCGCCTGGGAAGTCCGTCTCAAAGCGCAGAATGTTCTCCACCTCCGCGCCGCGCCAGCCATAGATGGACTGATCGTCATCGCCGACGCAGCAGATGTTTTTGCGCTTCTGGGCGAGCAGACGCAGCCACAAATACTGGGCCGTGTTGGTGTCTTGATACTCGTCCACCAGGATGTAGCGGAACCGGTCGTGGAAATCGGCGAGGATGTCCGGCGATTTTTGAAAAATCGTCAGCCCATGGACGAGAAGGTCGCCGAAGTCCGCGGCGTTTAGGGTGGTCATGCGCGCTTGATAGGCGGCGTAAAGCTCCTGGCCGCGTCCGCCCGCGAAGGCGGCCGCGTCGGCCGCCGTCAATTTGTCGGGCGTGAGGCCCTTGTTTTTCCATCCGTCGAGCAGAAAGGCGAGGGCGCGGCCGGTCCAGCGTTTTTCATCGAGCCCCGCGTCGGCGATCACCTGTTTGCACAGACGGATTTGGTCGTCCGTATCGAGAATGGTGAAGTTGGATTTGAGGTCGACGATCTCCGCGTGGCGGCGCAGGATCTGCGCGCCGATGGAGTGGAATGTGCCGAGCCATTGCATGCCCTCCACCGCCTGGCCGACAAGGGCGCCGGTGCGCTGGCGCATCTCCCGCGCCGCCTTGTTGGTGAAGGTGACGGCGAGGATCTGCCAGGGTTTCGCTTTCCCTGTGGCGAGCAAATGGGCGAGGCGGGTGGTGAGCGCCCGCGTTTTGCCGGTGCCGGCGCCGGCCAGCACCAGAACGGGGCCTTCGGTGGTGACGACGGCTTCGCGCTGCTCGGCGTTTAAGCCTTGCAGATAGTCGGGTTCGGCCGCGACGTCGCCGTTCGGCCCCCTCGGCGCGGCTTGCGCGCTGAGCGGCGCGTCCGCGTCGCTCGAAGTCGGGGGCGAAAGGGGGGAGAGCAAATCGGGCGTTTCGGGGTCTCGGGTGGTCATGGCGTTGGCTTGGCGCTCCATTGTGGCGGCGAGGAGGCGACGCGGG
>JBCDJH010000111.1:0-6834 GCA_038747965.1 Pseudomonadota bacterium | reverse complement strand
GCCGCCCCGCCTGGCCCTACCCCAAGCCCGCGGGCGGCTTGGGTGCGGTCCGGCGCGGCGGGGGCCCAGCGCCTCGCGCGCCGAATTCCCGCAGGCGAGGGCCCCCGCGACGACCCGCAAACAGCGCCCCCTGCCACCCCTACGCCCGCCCCTCTCCGTGGAGGATCGACACAGCGGACTATTGGGCTTGATACGAGTGACCCGCTCGCGGCGATCGCCTACAGCGTTGAAGCGGGCGACACGCTCTACAGCATCGCCAGCGACTACGGCGCGTCCGTCGAACAGATCGCTATGGTCAACGCGGTCTCCTGGCCTTACGAACTGACAGTCGGGCAAACGCTTGCCATCCCGCTTCCCGCGTCGGCGCTCGCCGGCATTGAGAGCACGCCGCCCGCGTCGGCTCAGTCTTCGCAGACCGTTGACGCATCGCCATCGCGAGAGGAACGGCGCTTCCCGTCTGACGCGACAACCTCCGGCTCTCGGTTTCGGTTTTCGTCCGCCGCGCTCGATGGCGGCGCGACAGGGGCCATCGACAAGCGGCCGTCGTCCTACGAACTGGGCCTCGAGGCCCGTATACGGACGGCGTATGGCTACCGTGACCGCCAATCGCAGCTGTCGGATATCAATCTGGAGCCGACAATCGAACTGCAATTGCCCAAGCAGTGGCGGCTCGCCGCGCGCGGCCGGTTCCGCGCCGATGCGCGGGACGCGATCGAGCCGGACCGTCCAGACCAGTCCCCTCGGTCCTCCGCGAACCGCCGCATACTGATCGGAGATAGGGCGGAGATTGAGCTGCGCGAAGCCTATATCCAAGGCGAACTGGCGACCGTGAACTGGACGATCGGCAAACAAGCCATCGTCTGGGGCGAATCAGACGGCTTTAAAGTTCTCGACGTCGTCAACCCTCAAAGCTTCCGGGAGTTTGTGCTGCCGGACTTTGAAGACTCGCGCATTCCCCTGTGGAGCGCGCGGGCGGAACGGGCCTTCGGGGACACGGTGCTTGAAGGCGTCGTGGTGTTCGATAATACGTATGATGATTTACCGCCGCCAGGCGCTATCTTTGAACTCACATCGCCGCGCTTTATTCCGCAGGAAGACGCCATTCGAGGCGCGCTGACGGAGGCCGCGGCGTCCGGCTCCTTCGCTGTGCCGCCTGACTTCAATCCAGCGATCCGCATTCTCACGCCGCAGCGGGATGGAGCCGCTGACGCCCTTGACTTCGGCGGGCGCATCAAGACGTTCGTCGACGGTTGGGACCTTTCCCTGCTTTACTTTCGTCATACCGATGATTCACCGGATGCGGACATCCGCTTCGCCCAGAATGGCGACGTGATCGTGACGCCCGTGTACGATCGGGTGAACCTGATTGGCGCGAGTTTCGCCAACACCCTCGGTGATTTCACGTTCCGTGGCGAACTGGGCTACACGACAGACCGCGAGTTTGCGCTGGACGTCGACGCAACCTCTCTCAGCCTCACCGACCCGATCAATCAATTGGTGGAAAGAGACGTCGTCTCATACGTACTTGGCGTCGACTGGTACGGACTGGCCGACACCGTCATCAGCTTTCAGTTCTTTCAAGACAGCGTCTTAAACGCGCCTGATGGATTGTTACGGCCAAGTGACGACTTCACACTGACGGGCTTTGTTAGGCGCACAAGCCTGCAAGAGAAGTTGATTGTCGAACTGGAATGGCTCACAAACCTCGAAGATGAGGATGCGCTTCTGCGGCCATTGGTGCAGTTCGATCAAAACGACAACGTCGCGTATTACGTGTCAGGAGATATCTTCATTGGTCCGTCTACTGGCGTCTTTGGCCAGTTTGAACCCGCCAGCCGGGTGTCGCTGGGGGCGTTGTTCTCATTCTAGCCGCAGTGCCGAAGGAGGCGTGAGATGGACGTCCGAACACATGCGGGGCCCGGGCGCCCATCGAAGCGCTGTCTTGCATGAAAATCAGTATCGCAACCGTCGGCACCCGCGGCGATATACAACCCTATATTGTTCTTGCGCTGAGCCTTCAGGATGCGGGCTTCGATGTGACGGTGTGCGGCTCGCCCAACTTTAAAGGATGGGCGGGGAGCCTTGGGCTCCGCTATGTCGGCAGCTCCATTGACTACAACGACGTCATGGAGTCGGCCAATATTCGCCGGGTGGTCGAGGGCGATCTCGTGACGCTCGCCCGTATCTGGCGGCGCGAAGTTATTCCACTGCTCGACGATACATTGGAGGCGGCGGAGCGCGCGGCGGCCGAAGCCGACGCCATTATCTACGACCTTAAGGTGTTGGGCGTCGCTGATATCGCCGAAGCGCGGAACATTCCGGCGATCTGCATGGCGACGTACCCCTCAACGACGGCGACTCGCGCTTTTCCAGTTCCGAGCTTCCCTTTCTTCCAGATGACGACGTCCAAGAATCTGGGCGGAGCGCTGAACCGCGCCTCATTTGAAGCAGCGCGGATCCAACGCATTCTGTTCCTGAACCGCATACAGAAATGGCGGCGCGAAACCTTAGGTCTTTCCGCCGGCCCGCGCTTCCCTCAGTTTGGAGAGAACAGAAAAGGGCGGCTGCCGCGGATGCACCCTGTGAGCCCGCATGTCGCGCCCGAGCCCGATGATTGGGACCGCAACGTTCGCAACACGGGTTTCCTCTATCTCGACAATCCCACGGGGGCCCTCGACCCGGAGCTTGGCGCCTTTCTGGAGAAGGGCGACGCGCCCGTTTATTTCGGCTTCGGAAGCATGCTGCGGACCGACGCCGACGCGTTCACCGATCTTATCTTTGAAGGCATCGAGCGATCCGGCGCGCGGGCCGTCATCGAAAAGGGCTGGGGCGGCATGGCGCCGGAGGACACGCCAGCCCACATCTTTCAATCAAACAGAATTCCGCACGCAGATCTCCTGCCGCACATGCGCGCTCTCGTTCATCATGGCGGTTGCGGCACGGTCGCCGCAGGGCTGCGGGCTGGCAAGCCCTCCTTCATCGTTCCCTTCAGTTTCGCGCAGCCTTGGTGGGGGCGTCGGGTCAACCAACTGGATCTCGGCCCGCCGCCAATCCGCGCCAAGGAGCTCACATCGAGAATGTTAGCTCAACGGATCGACGAAGTTTGCCATACCGCGAGCTATGCGCAGAACGTCGCGGCTGTTAGCGAAAAGATTGCGGAGGAAGACGGGCGCGCTGGCGCAGTGCGCTTTGTGTCGGAACAGCTGGGCGTTTAGCGGATCAGACCATCCCGTGCGACGGCGTCTTAAGAGCGGGCGACTGGACATGGAGCCAAAGGCGTGGCCTGCTGCGCGCCATGCCGACCGATAACGCCTCTCCAATGACGAGACCTGGCCCGCCGCCTGTTGCATTGTGGCGGCGCAGCCCTTACGCGGCCGTCCTGGCGACGGTCGTCGTCACACTGCTCGCCCCCGGTCCGATTGCGGACAGCCTCGTCGCCGCCACCCAGTGGTTCCTCGGCGCGTTTGATTGGCTGATCCTCCTCACCTCATCCGCATGCGTCCTGGCGTGCCTTGGGATCGCCGTTAGTCCGATGGGCGCGCTGCGCCTTGGTGGCGCCGACGCACGCCCTGAATATGGGGCGCTCTCTTGGTTCTCCATGTTGTTCGCGGCCGGCATGGGCGCGGGGCTCGTCTTTTGGGGAGCGGCTGAGCCGCTGATCCACACGCTGCAACCACCCCTCAGCGAGACCCCGATCGCTCCGGCGGAGGCAATGTCGATCGTTCTCTTTCATTGGACGATCCATCCCTGGGCGATCTATGCGGTGAGCGCCCTCGCCGCCGGCTTCTTCGCCTACCGGCATGACGCGCCGCTCACCCCTAGCGCGCCGCTGCACAGCCTTAAAGGCGGGGATGATCGCGCCGCCTTCCGCGTGATCGACTGGGTTGCGCTGATCGCCGTGCTGTTCGGCGTTGTCGCGTCGCTCGGCCAAGGCGTCTTGCAGATGGGCGCCGGCGCGGCGGTCATTCTGGAGCGCAGCCAGCCGGACAACCCGCTCCTCCTCATGGCGGTGCTGACAGTCCTTGGCGTCGTCTATCTCGGCTCGGCCGCGAGCGGGCTTGATCGCGGCATCAAGCCCTTAAGCGACCTCAACATGGCGCTCTGCGCGCTTATGATTGTCTTCGTCGCCGCGACCGGCCAGACGCTTTACATGGCCGAGCTGCTTTGGTCGGGCTTTCTCGCCTACGCCGGCCACTTCCTCAGCTATTCCTTCGATCTCGGACGGCTGAACGATCTCGGCGCATGGGGCCGCGATTGGACGCTCACATCCTTTCTGTGGTGGATCGCCTGGGGGCCCTTCGTCGGCATCTTCGTCGCGCGCATCAGCAAGGGGCGCACGCTGAGGGAGTTCGTGCTCGGCGTCGTGATCGCGCCGTCGCTGTTTTCGCTTGTCTGGTTCTCCGTCTTCGGCGGCGCGGCCATCCACGCCCAACTGGTGGAGGGGCTGGAGCTCGGCGTCGACAGCTTCGCCACCGCCCCCCTCGCCGCTTACGCCCTATTGGAGAATGGGCCCTTCGCGCTCGCCGCGCAGATCGCGACGTTCCTACTGGTTTTCATCTTTATGGTGACGAGCGCGGACAGCGGCGCCTATGTGCTAGGCATGTTCGCGGGCGGCGGCCGTCGCCAACCAGGCGTGCGCGAACGCCTATTTTGGGGGCTTGTGCTCGCCGGCTTTACAGCCGGGGCGCTCCTCTCTGGTGAAGGACAACGGGCGACGCGCGCTTTCGCCGTCGCCGGGGCCATGCCCTTGTTGTTTCTGCTTTTGTGGCAAATGGCGCGGCTCGCTGCAGCCCTGCGCGCCGACTCGCGCGGCGCATCGCAGGACTAGATTCTAAAGCGCGAGGCGGTACCCGCCAGCGTCGGTCACCAGCAGCGTCGCATTGGAGGGGTCGGCCTCGATCTTCTGACGCAAGCGGTAGACATGGGTCTCAAGCGTGTGGGTGGTGACGCCTGAATTATATCCCCACACCTCGTCCAGCAGCGTATCCCGGGTCACCACCTTGCCGCCGGCGCGGTAGAGGTATTTGAGGATGTTGGTTTCCTTCTCCGTCAGCCGCACCTTCTTATTCTCTTCGGCGAGCAGCATTTTGACGGAGGGCCGGAATTCGTAGGGCCCAATCTTGAAGACGGCGTCCTCACTCTGCTCGTGGCTGCGCAGGTGGGCGCGCACACGGGCGAGGAGAACCCCGAAGCGGAACGGTTTCGTCACATAATCATTGGCCCCGGCGTCGAGGCCGAGGATCGTGTCCGCCTCGCTGTCGGCGCCGGTCAGCATGATCACCGGGGACTTGAAGCCATTCTTGCGCATGACCCGGCATGCTTCGCGGCCGTCCATATCGGGAAGGCCGACATCGAGCAGCAGGACGTCGATATGGGCGTCTTCTTTCGCCCGCTCGATGGCGTCGGCGGCGGTTGTGAGCGTCTCGATCTCAAACTCGTCCTGCATGCCAAACTGCTCGGCGAGGGTGTCGCGCAAGAGATCGTCGTCATCGACGAGCAGCAATTTTTTGGGACGGCTCATAAGCGGCTTCTCGCCTCCACCCGACTCACGGTTCGCTAGAAATACGCAATCGGCGGACCATGGTCAAAAAGGCCCATGGCCGGCGCGCGGCAAGGAAGGCGGCCAGGATGACGGCGGACGCGGCGTTGACAGTGACCGAAGACGGGCGGCTCGTTTTCCCAGGCGGCTCCGTGCGTTGCGCGCTTGGCCCCGCCGGCGTTTCGCTTTCGAAACGAGAAGGCGATGGAGCGACGCCTGCGGGCCGCTTTGCGCTGAGGCGGGCGCTCTATCGACCCGATCGGGGCCCTGCGCCGCAAACGCGCCTGCCGGTTGAACCCATCGCAGAAAACGACGGGTGGTGCGACGCGCCAGGCGATCCCGCCTACAACCGCCCCGTTACACTGCCGTATCCCGCGAGCGCCGAGCATTTGTGGCGCGCGGACAACGTCTACGACATCATCATCGTGCTTGGACACAATGACGACCCGCCGGAGCCAGGCTGCGGCAGCGCCATCTTCTTCCATCTGGCGCATGACGACTATCGCCCGACCGAGGGCTGTGTCGCTGTTTCTCGGAAGGATATGGAGGCGATCCTAAAGGCCTGTGGGCCTGGATCGGTCATGGAAATCCGAAAGGGAGACGCGGCGGCCTAGAGCCGTTTGCGCGAATTGCGGACGCGAAACCGGCGAGCCGCTTGTCCTGCAATTCGCTCTAGCCCTGGGTTTCCGGCAGCCGAACGACCAGACCGTCCAGCCCTTCATCCACCTTGATCTGGCAGGATAGGCGGCTTGTTTCGGTCGGCTCCTCGGCGAAGTCGAGCATGCTCTCCTCCATCGCCTCGGGCTTGCCCACTTTCTCAAACCATTCCGGATCAACAATGACGTGGCAGGTGGCGCAGGCGCAGGCGCCGCCGCAATCGGCGTCAATGCCCGGCACAGCGTTTTTCACCGCCGCTTCCATTACGGACAGGCCCGCGACGGCCTCCACCACATGCTCGGCCCCCGAGCTTTCAATAAACTTGATCTTCACCATGTCGCCGGGCGCGCCTCATCCACTGTTGGTTGTCAAACGAGCACTTTGGGGCGACGCGCGGCGTCGCCCACTAAAAACACAAGCCTGTGCCTTAAGGCCGAGAACACAAACCGTCAATGCGGCGCGGCGGGTCCGCACTGCTTTGGCGGAGCGTTCGGGCTCATCTAAGGTGAGGCATGGCCTCCCCTGACGCATCTCCGTTCAGCCTCACGATCCCTCTGCCGAGCGAAGCCGCATGCCTTCGCCTCGGCGCACAGCTCGCTCCGCTTTTTGAGGCCGGCGACATGATTTGGCTGATCGGC
>JBCDJH010000110.1:0-6849 GCA_038747965.1 Pseudomonadota bacterium | reverse complement strand
GCAGCGTTTTCGCCTTCGCCGGAGAGCGCGCCTGGGAGGTCTTTTCCAGCGGCGATCTCCCGCGCTCCGAATCGGCGTCTCTGGCGCGGGACTATGTGGGCGACTACTACCGGGCCGATACCAATCGCTCTGTCATTGAGGCGAGCCAGCGCAAAGGCATCTCCATCGCCGCGCCGGTGTTTTTCCACACAGACCCCCGCCGCATCGCCGACGGCGTCTACCGCAAGCGCTTCTTCTCCGCGGCCGACCTCATCGACAAGATCTCCATTGTGTTCACGCTTGAGGCGGCGACGCTCTACTGCAACTTCTATCGCCTCGGCCGGTCCGGTCGCTTCACGGCGGAGGATCGCGCCCACGCCCACGCAATCGCGCCGCTCGTCTGCGCCCTCATCGCCAATCATCAGCGCTTATCGGGCGAGGAGGAAACGCTGCGGGGCCTCTCCGTCATCGGCGAAAGCGCGGACCTTTCAGCGCGAGAGCGGCAGGTGTGCGAAAAAATCCTGGCGGGCCTGACGACGGAAGAAATCGCCCTCGACCTGGGCGTGGCGGCCTCCACCATCGTCACCTATCGGCGGCGCGCCTACCAAAAACTCGGCCTTGGATCGAAGACGGAACTGTTCCAAGCCGCCGCCGGCGGGCGCACGGGCGCGGCCGCTGGTTAAGACGCCGTTCGGGGTTGAGACGACGGGCGGGCGGGCCTATTTACCCGCATGAAGATAAAGGGAATGCGTTATGTCCGCCGTTTACATGATCCTCGCCTTCATCGCCTTTTTGGCGGTTCTCAACATCGTTGAGTTCGGCAGCCTCGATTAATCCTCTCCCCGACGCCGGCCGGCGTTCAGCGCCGCGGCGGCGTAGCCCGCGCCGCTCGCCACTGTCAGGCCCGCGGCGATCCACAGGGCCGCAAGCCCCACCCCTCGCACCGGAAGACCGCTCTCGCCCGCGATCAGCGCCGCGATGGCGGCGAACTGCGCGGCTGTCTTCCATTTGCCGAGGTCCGACACCTTCAGCGCCTCGCTGAGCGGCGCCGTCGCCTCGGCGGCGGGCGCGGCAAAATTGCGCCGGGCGAGCGCCACGAGGATCTCGCGCACGAAGATCGCCGCCACCGCTACCCCGTGGGGCGCTGGGATGGCCCCAGAAAGTGCGAGCGCGCCAAGGGCGCCGAGCGTAAGCGCCTTGTCCGCCATGGGGTCAAGCCAGGCCCCAAACGCGGAGACCTCGCCCCGCGCACGCGCCACAAGCCCATCGAAGAAATCGGTGACGCCCGCGAGCGCGAACAGCGCCAGCGCCCAAGCGCTCAAGTTGGGCTGATTGGCGAGGATGAGGGCGGCGATCGGCGCGGCGAGCAACAGCCGGCTCGCGGTCAGCGCATTGGCGAGGCCCCAGCGACCGCTCATCGCTCTTGGAAGTAGGCGTGGATGCGCTCCGCGAGCGCCTCGGAGACGCCTTCGACGCTGGCCAGATCCGCGGGCTTCGCCCGGGCGACGCCGCGCGCCGACCCGAAGCGATGCAGCAGCGCCTTCTTGCGGCGCGGCCCCACGCCCGGAATGCCGTCCAGCGGGTTGGCGGTGATGTCCTGCTTGCGGCGGGCCCGGTGGCTGCCAATGGCGTAGCGATGGGCCTCATCGCGGAGCCGCTGCAGGAAGTAGAGAACGGGGCTCTTCTGCTCCAGCGAGAAGGCGGGCTTGCCGGTCATGAAGAAGCGCTCTCGGCCGGCGTTGCGATCCGGCCCCTTGGCGATACTGACGAGCGCGACATCGCTCACCCCAAGCTCGTCAAAGATCTCCTGGGCGGCCGACAACTGCCCCTGCCCCCCATCGATCAGCACCACATCCGGCATCGCGCCCCGCGTCTCAGGATCCGCTTTCAAGGCGCGCGCGAAGCGGCGCTTCAACACCTCGCGCATCATGCCGAAATCATCGCCGGGCGTCAGCGCCTCGTCCTTGATATTGAACTTCCGGTACTGAGCTTTCTCAAAGCCTTCCGGCCCCGCGACGATCATGCCGCCGACAGCGTTTGAGCCTTGGATATGGCTGTTGTCGTAGACTTCGATGCGCTCTGGCGTTTTCTCAAGCCCAAACGCGTCGCCTGTCGCCTCCAGAAGCCTTTGCTGCGATCGCGTTTCCGATTGGCGCCGGCCGAGCGCCTCGCGCGCGTTCTCCAGCGCGCTCGCCACCAGATCAAGCTTCTCACCACGCTGCGGCGTCGACAGGCGCACCCGTCGCTCCATCCGCAAACTCAAGGCCTCTTCGAGCAACGCGCCGTTGGGCGGCGCGCAATTGGTGAGGATGAGCGCCGGCGCTGGTCGATCCTCGTAAAACTGCGCGAGAAAGGCGTCGAGAATCTCCGGCGTCTCCAAATCCTTATCGTGCCGGGGGAAGTACGCCCGGTTTCCCCAATTCTGGCCCGCGCGGTAGAAGAACACTTGGATGCAGCTTTGCCCGCCCTCAGCGAAGACCGCGACAACGTCCGCCTCCGTCAGGGTTTGCGGATTGACGCCCTGCGCCGCCTGCACCGCGGAAAGCGCCGAGAGCCGGTTGCGCAGGCCCGCCGCACGCTCGAATTCGAGCGCCTCGGCCGCCGCCTCCATCTCCTTCACCAGCGTCTGGCGCGCTTGGTCGTCCTTGCCTTTGAGGAACGCGACCGCATTGCCGACTTGCTCCGCATAAGCCTCTTTTGAGATATAGCCGACGCAAGGCGCGCTGCAGCGTTTGATTTGATGCCGCAAGCAGGGCCGGGTGCGCGATTCGTAAACCGCGTCGCTGCAATCGCGCAGCAGGAAGGCCTTCTGCAATGTCGTCAGCGTACGATTGACAGCGCCGGCTGACGCGAAGGGTCCAAAATAGTGCCCTTTTCGCTTTTGCGAGCCGCGATGCTTGATGAGCTGCGGCGCCTCATGGTCTAGCGCCACCAGAATGAAGGGGAAGGACTTGTCGTCGCGCAAAACGACATTGAATTTGGGCTTTAGCCGCTTGATGAGGTTCGCTTCAAGAAGCAGCGCCTCCGTCTCGCTTTCGGTGACGATGAACTCCATCGTCGCCGTCTCGGAGATCATGCGCGCGATCCGGTTGGTGTGGCCGGCGAACTTGGTGTAGCTCGTCACCCGTTTCTTGAGATCTTTGGCCTTGCCGACATAGAGCACGTCGCCCTCGCCGCCGATCATCCGGTAAACGCCGGGTTTGGACGGTAGCGAGCGGACGTAGGCTTTGATACGCTCAAGGCCTGTTAGCGCAGCCTCGGGCGCCTCGATTTCTCCGTGCGATAAATCGCTTTCCGAGCTCATTTCCACTTGACAGACTGATGACAAAGCGCACTCAGCGCACTATCCACGGAACCTGTGGAAAAACCTGTTGGCAAGGGTCGGACGAGCGTCGCAACGCGGCGGAAACGGCGGCTCTCTGCAGTTTGGTTAAAATCTAGGCATTTACTTAAGTCGTTGTTATTGCTCAACTTATTTTTGGATCGCATACGGAACCAACCGCAATTTCCCGCATATGGCGTAAGTTCCAGAAAACCCGAGGTTTTTTGTGGGTTGTGCATAAGCCAAGTCGCCCGCACTGCAGCAGAGCGTACAGAATGCGCTAGGTTGCCGCAGCGCGATCGAGCTCCAACTCGACGCCTACGCCGGCCGCATCGCCGAGCGCCTCAGGCTTCTCCACCCGCACCCGCACCCGTTCCACGCGGCGGTCTTCCAAGCATCGTTCGGCGATTCGCAGCGCGGCCGTCTCGACAAGATTGAGGCGCCCCTCCGACAGCACGGCCCGGGCCTGGTCAGCGGCCCAAGCGTAGCAAACGGCGTCCTCAAACGCGTCCTTGTCCGTGATCGCCGCGACCTTCAGGTCCAGATCGATCACGAGCGGCTGCCGCCGGCCATGCTCATGGGCGTAGACCCCGATTTCAGCGTCTAAACGCAAGGCGCGCACAAAGACGCTATGGGGCGCGAGGCGCAGAGCCGTCGCGGTCGTCGCCGCGGACGCAGCGATGTCGCCATCCATGCCTCATCCTTTCCGGAGCTGGTCGGTCAAAGGCGAACGCCGCTGATGCCGCCGCTCACTCCGTCAACCCGTCCACATCGGGGGTGCGCCAAACGAGATGTTGGCCGCCATCGACCGCAATCATTTGGCCCGTGACAGACGAAGCGTCAAGAAGGTAGCGCGCCGCGTCGGCGATATCGTCCGGGGTCGGCCCGCGCCCCAGAATCATCGCCTCGTTCTGCTTGCGCCAATCCTCTTCGCTTTGGCGCTTGTTGCGCAGCGTGGGGCCCGGCCCGATGGCGTTCACCCGGATGCGGGGACCGAGCGCCTGGGCCAGCGTGCGGGTCGCGGTCCAGAGGGCGGCTTTAGCGGTGGTGTAGGAGAGAAACTGCGGCGTCAGCTTCAAAACCCGTTGGTCGATGATGTTGATGACGCTGCCCTGCAACGCGCCATTCTCCTGCGCAGCGAAGTCCTGGATCAGCTTGACCGGCGCGCGCAGATTGACTTCCAGATGATCGTCCCAGCTCGCGCGGGTCATGTCGAAGATATCGTCCGCTTCGAACAAGGACGCGTTGTTGACGAGCGCCGTCACCGGGCCAACCGCCTCGGCCGCCTTGGCGATGAGGCTGGCGACTTCATCCTCTCGCCTGAGATTGGCGCCTATCGCAGTCGCCTCGCCGCCGGCGGTCCGGATGTCGGCCGCGACCGCTTCTGCGGCATCCGCTGAGCTGTTGTAGTGGACGACGACCCGCCACCCAGCGGCGCCCAGCGTTCGCGCCATATGCGCGCCGACGCGTCGCCCCGCGCCGGTGATCAGGATGGTCCGGTCCGGCTCCGTCATGGTTCGGTGCTCCGGTTTTGGGGCTTCGAGGGCGTCAAATAATCTGCGCGGTGGACGCCAGGACGGCCACGTAGCCCAGATAGAGCCCGGTGAACACAAAGCCCGAAAAGCGGCCCAGGGTGCGATTACCCCAGATATACGCAGCGACAAGGGTCGCGGCGGCGGCCATCACCGGAATGTCGAAATGCAGGCTCATGACGTCGAACGCGGCGCCCCCGGCGACGCCCGCCGCGCCGCCAACGGCCAAGAGATTGAAGATGTTGCTGCCGACCACGTTGCCCAGCGCCACGTCCGATTGTTTGCGCAGCGCGGCGGACACGACCGTGGAAAGCTCCGGCAGGGACGTGCCAAACGCGACAATGGTGAGGCCGATCAGCTCCTCCCGCACCGCCATGCGGCGGGCGATCTCGCCGCCATTGTCCACGAGCAATCCCGCGCCGAGGGGGAGCCCCACTAAGCCGACCACCAACAGGGCCGCTGTTTTCATGGGCTCGCGCGGGACGCCGCCAATCTCTTGGGGATCTTCGACGATGGCGCTGGCGCCGCCCCGGGCGGCCCGCAGCCCGCTATAGGCGACGAACGAAACAATCAGTACAAGCAACGTCAGGCCGAGTTTGAAATCGATCGCCCCCACCGCATAGGCGATCGCGCTGAAAAAGGCCGTCGCCGCAAGCATAATGGTCGCGTCCAGGTCGAGGCCTTCGGTGGCGCAGCGAATGGGATAAATCAGCGCCGGCGCCCCCAAAACCAGCAAAACATTGGCGAAGTTGCTGCCGATGATGTTGCCGATGGCGATGCCCGACGAACCCGAGAGCACCGCCTTGATGGTCACCACCAACTCGGGCGCCGAGGTGCCGAAGGCGACGATCGTCAACCCAACGATGAGCGGCGGAATCCGCAACAGGGCGGCGAGCCCCACCGCCCCGCGCACCAACAGATCGCCGGCCATAAGCAGAATGACCAAACCGGCCGCCACCATGATCAGAAGAATTGTCATCCCGTCCCCCGCACCGACGCCCGCCCGCCGACGATCTTAGGCGCGCGGACGAGAACTTGGATATAAGACTCCGAGCGCGACGTCCAACCCAGTGAAAACGCGCCGAAAATCGCTCGCCAGCAACCTAATTCAGCCCATTTTTTCTTTTATGGAACTTCTTGAGAGGATATTTAGACAAACGCGGTAGGCACGGACAGATCGACCGCCCCTGCAGTACAAAGAGGAGATGACGTGGACCACGGACAAATGACGCCCAACAACTTTGTCTATCTGAGGGAACTTCTGGTGTTCCTTCTGGCCGCTGTCATTGTCGTTCCCGTCGTCAAACGCTTCAAAGCCAGCCCAATTGTCGGCTACCTCGCGGTGGGCGCCGCTATCGGCCCGTTTGGACTGCGTCTCGTCGCCGATCCCGAAGGCGTTAAACATCTTGCCGAATTCGGGGTTGTGTTTCTGCTGTTCTCGATTGGTCTTGAGCTTTCCTTCGAGCGATTGCGGGCGATGCGACGGCTTGTCTTCGGGCTCGGCGCGGCGCAAGTCGCCTGCTCCGCCGCCGTCATCGGCGCGGTTGCGTATTTTTGGGGGAATGAGGTGCGCCCGTCGATCTTGATCGGCGCAGGTCTGGCGCTCTCCTCCACCGCCATGGTCATGCAGGTTCTGATCGAGCGCCGGGAGATTTCGTCAGCACACGGCCGTTCGACGTTCGCCGTGTTATTGTTCCAGGATCTCGCCGTGGTGCCAATCCTCCTTCTGGCGACGATCTTCGCCGCCTCCGGCGAGACATCGATTGTCGAAGGGTTCATCAACGCCGCGGCCCGGGCGCTGATCGCGGTGAGCCTCATTTTGCTCATCGGCCGTTTCGTGGTGCGCTACCTGTTTCGCGTCATCGCCTGGACCCAGAGCGCGGAACTGTTCATGGCGCTCACCTTGCTCGCCATTCTCTCCACGGCGCTGGCGACGGAAGCCGCAGGCCTATCGATGGCGCTCGGCGCGTTCCTCGCGGGGCTGCTGCTTGCAGAAACCGAATATCGGCATCAGGT
>JBCDJH010000109.1:0-6874 GCA_038747965.1 Pseudomonadota bacterium | reverse complement strand
CTGGCGCATTTTACTCATCCTAAGAGATGAAGAGCCGCTGACAGTCAGCGATATCGCAACGAAGGCGGCGACAAAGCTCTCAACGGTTACGCGAGCCGTTCAACGGATGGCGGAAGACGGTCTTGTGGAGTGCTCGGAAGGCGCAGTTGATCGACGCGTGACACTCGTCGAACGAGCGAAGAAAGGGCGCATCGAAGCCGAGCGCGTGCGCACGGTCGCAGACAGCGTCTTCCTAACCGCGATTGCGGGGGTGAGCGAGCAAGACCTCTACGTCTTCAACGACGTGTTGCGGCGTATCCGCACCAATTTAAAGCGGCCGCCTCACGCGCCAGCAGACTGGCCGTCGCCACCGGCCAGCCGCACGCCGCGAGCGTAGCCTGCGTTGACATAGATAAGAGGTTCGGCCCCGCCCAACCGCACCTTCTCAACGGCGCCGATGACAATCGTGTGCGTAAACGCGCGCAGATGGGAATGCACTCTACATTCGATGGTCGCGGCCGTGGCCGTCTGGAGCGTCGGAACGCCGCTCGCGGTTTTGCTCCACGCCACGTCTTTGAAGCGCCGATCCCGGCGCGCTTTATCGGCGAACAAGGCGGCCACATCCGCTTGCGTCTCTCCCAGAATGTTTACGGCGAACTGACCAGCCTCAAAGAGCAAATCATAGGCGCTCGCCTCGTTTCCCATACCGAAAAAGACCGTCGGCGGATCGACTGACAGCGAGTCGAACGACGTGGATGTAAAGCCCGCCATTTTCTTCCCCACCGCCGTCGTAATCACTGCAACGGAGCCAGCGTTCCGCCGCATCGCAAGCTTAAACACGTCGGCGAGATCGCCGGGCGAGGCATCCTCCTCACCCTGAAAAGAATCGTTGCCGAAGAGGCGGCGTAAGAGCCCCCCGCCCCGCTTCTCTCGGTTTCTCACGTCGCGCTCCCCTCCCCCGGCCGAACATCCCGCAAATGTTGCGGTGCAGAATGTCTAGCAGCCAAGCATCCTTCTCATCCGTGTCGCGCGAAAGCAACAGCCGCCGCCGATTTTCCACCGACGGCTCGGGGACGGCTTGTCTAATCCTTTAAGTTTAAACTAGCCTGACGTCACGCAAAATTGAAAGGGATGATAATGATTGTGAACAAGGGCTGCTCCTCTCGCCTCGCACAACGATTGGCGTTGGCCGCCTCCACGGCGTCTCTCCTTGTTGGTTTTGGCGGGCCAGCTTTTTCGCAAAGCCTCACAGATGAAATCGTTGTCACAGCGCAGAAGCGTGAGCAAAACGTTCAAGACGTCGGGATTTCAATAAGTGTTTTCTCCGGGGCGGAACTCGAAGCGCTCGGCGTTGAGCAGAGTTTCGACATCGCCGCGTTCACGCCCGGCGTTCACATCAGCGGCAACCTGGCTGGGCAAAATACTCAGTTCACGATACGCGGAGTAACGCAAAACGACTTCAATGACATCATTGAAGCGCCAAACGCCGTTTATTTGGACGACGCCTATATTGCAGTCGCTCAAGGTCAAACTTTCGGCGCCTTTGACGTGGAGCGCGTCGAAATCCTAAAGGGACCGCAAGGCACGCTCTTTGGACGCAACGCGACCGGCGGCCTGGTTCACTATGTTTCGGTGAAGCCTGATTTCGATGAGCTTTCCGGCTTCGTGGACGCGACCTACGGACGATTCGATTCGCCCGCCGACGCCAACCAAGCGCGCATCGAGGCGGCTATCAACGTGCCGCTCACCGATAAGATCGCAGCACGCGCGTCTATCCTTTACAACTATCAAGATCCCTATCTGCAAAACCTCTATCCGGACGGAGCCGTTGGAGCGCCTCCAGGAGCGGACGCTGGCGCGGATTTGGGCAACGACGACACCTTGGCCGGGCGCTTCACCCTCGCCTTTGAACCGACGCCAAGCTTGCGAGGACGCATCGCCTTCAACGGCGCGCGCTCGAGGCTCAACACAGGCCCCTATCAGTCCAAGTCGACCATCCCTGTCTATAGCTCCGATGGCGAACTTGTGAACGTCATCGATACGCCGGCCGACGAGACACGGTACTCCATCTTGCTTGACGCGGCGGGCAACGACACAGGCCTCGATTTCGGAACCGACCAAGACAATGACGGCATCAACGAAGACCCAGCCGTGGCCTTTGGCGGCCCACCGGCAAGGCCAACGCCGGGCGGCGACTTCTTCGGTTATCTTGATCCGGACGGCACGGACTTCACCTTTTCGGGCGACTTTGCGTTCGAAGATCAGGGGACGATCGATACGTGGGGCGTTGGCGGCGTCTTGGAATGGGATCTCAGCGAGACCGTTACGCTGACGGCTATTACGGATTATAAAGACTTTGAGAAACTGCTCTTTATTGACGTCGACGCCGCCCCGGCCAACCAGCTGGCGAATTACGCCGCCGTCGATGCGCAAACCTTCAGCCAAGAGATCCGGATCGCCGGGTCGACCGAAACGCTGAACTGGGTGGGCGGCTTCTATTATCTCTACATCGACTCAACCTCCGACAACGGCCTAAAGATCCCGGGCGGCGGTGTGGCTGGCCCGGCGTTAGATGTGGGCGTTGACGCGACCTTGGAGACAAATTCCTATTCAATTTTCGGCCAAACGGAATGGGAGTTCCTGCCGAATTGGACGCTGCTCACGGGGCTTCGCGTCATCCAGGAAAACAAGGACTATGTGGTCGAGCAAAACCTCTATGCCTCGCTCGACTCGCGGACAATTCACCAAGGAGATCCGATCGCGCTGATTGGACCGATCGACCCGGCAACGGGCGCGCCGTCCGCGTTCGTTGACGACATCAACGACACCCACTGGTCCGGCAAGGTTCAACTAGAGTACCGCCCCCGCAGCGACCTTCTTCTGTATGCGGGTGTCAGCCGGGGCGTGAAGGCGGCAAGCTACAATGCGCCGATTGATGGCGGTATTCCCATCGACGACGAGTTCGCAGCGCTGCCCTACGACCGCGAGGTGCTCGTGAGCTACGAGGGCGGCTTTAAATCAGATATCTTTGGCGGCCTCGCCCAACTTAATGGCACAGTCTTCTACTACGACTACACAGACTACCAGGCCTTCCTGTTCACTGGGGTCGCTGGCCTCGTGATCAATGCGGACGCCAACACGATTGGCGGTGAACTGGAGCTCCAAGCCAATCCAATGGAAGGGCTTGACCTTATCCTTGGCGTCGGCGCGTTCGATGCAACGGTCGAAGACGTTCCCTTCCGCTTCCCAACCAGCCTGCCTGGCTTGGCGGATGAGAACATCATCGTCGAGGACGTCGATCCCGTTTACGCTCCAGAGCTTCAGATCAATGCGATTGTGAGATACGAGTGGCCGCTGCTCGGCGGCATGGCGTCCGTTCTCGGCAGCCTGTCCTACTCGGATGAATTCTTCTACAATCTGCGGAACTTTGACGCCGATAAGTTCGACGAGTACTACCTTCTGAACAGCCGAATTGGGTGGACAAGCCCCGATCAAGCGTTCGACGTTTCATTTGCGGTCAACAACATCTTGGATGAGCGTATTGGCGTGCAAGGCTTTGACGTTGCGACGCTTTGCGGCTGTAATGAAATCTCATTCCAGCCGCCGCGTTGGTATGGCGTTTCAGTTCGCGCCAACTTCTAGGCGACAACGGCCTAGAGCGAATTGCAGCGAAAGTGGATCACCGGTTTCGCGTCCGCAATTCGCGCAGACAAAAACTTAGAGCCGTTTGCGGCATTCGCATTGAATCATTTCAGACGCAAACGGCTCTAGCGTGCGCCGCGCCTCCGCGGCGCACGCTAAACACCTGCTAACGCCGGAAACCGCATGCCAGTCGATCGAGACTACCGCCCCTTGAAGAACTTCATCGACAAGTTTCCAGACGTCTCAGGAAACGAGATAAACGGTCTTGGGGAGACCGCAGTCCGTCAGCCTTCCCCATTTTTTTGGCATCCTCCGAACAAGCAGACGCATGGCGCACTGCAGGAGGAGGTCATTCGTTATCACCGTCAGTCCGACGCTATGCGCGAGCACTTCTCGCCGACGCCACCTGGGGGCCGAGGACCAAAGCCCATCCAACAAGCGGAAGCAACCGTCAAAAAATCAGCGGAGGAATGGACGACGACCATCAAGGAACTTGCGTTGCAAGGCGAGGCCGAACTCGTCGGCGTCACACGGATGGACCCGCTTTACGTTTATGAGGGCTACGAAATAAAGGAACCGTGGATTGTTCTAGTGGGCGTCTCGATGCCGTATGAGGAGATCTCGCAGGCCCCTGCTTCTTTTGAGAACCCAACAGCCGGCGCGATCGTCGGCCGTGAATACAACAGGGCCGCCCGGGTTTGTCGCTCGCTCGCAAATTTCATCTTGTCCCGAGGCTACTTCGCAAAAGCTTGGCCGGGTCCGTATGCATCAGCCCTTTCTATGATGCCAGCGGCGATTGAGGCCGGTCTCGGCACCCTGGGCAAGCACGGCTCCCTCATCAACGAGACATACGGATCGTCCTTTCGTCTCTCAGCAATCACGACGGATATGCCCTTGGTGAGCGACAAGCCAAAAGACATTGGCGCTGAGGATTTTTGTCTGAAATGTCAGGTTTGCGTGAACGAATGCCCGCCGGCCGCGATCTCTCACGAAAAGCAAATGGTCCGCGGCGTCTCGAAATACTACGTGGATTTTGATAAGTGTATTCCCTATTTCGGCGAAACGTTGGCGTGCGGCATTTGCATCGCGGTCTGCCCATGGTCGCGCCCAGGCGTTGGGCCGAGCCTCTCCACCAAGATGCTGCGCCGACGGAAAGACACTGAGAAAGCGCCAGACGGCGCTTGAAAACCAAAAGCGCACGTATAAGGGACCGGTGGGTGGACCGACGCGCTCGTCCTTCTGGAGATGATGGTCAAGCAGACCGAGGCAGCGCGCCCTGCTTGATGGACGCGCGCCGCGAGCCTAGGTCAAAAGAGCTATCCAACAATAAAAGAGCGCGAAAGAACCAAGCACCGCGACCCCCCCAATGCTCCAGAGTCGCAACCCGGCGCCCGGCCGATTGGACAACGGCACATGAGCGCCAAACATGGCTCGATGATTGAGAAGCGCAAAGATCGGGGCCGTCAAAAAGGAAACCGTCGTTGCAATATCGATCAGGGTCGAGAAGGCGTTCATTAGAAACTGAAGAATAATCGTTGTGCCAATTAAGAGGAGAGCCATCCCTCCCCAATAGTAAATGCTCTTGGCGGCGTGGGCGATTTCTTCAGCGCCCTCCCCGTCTGGCGATCGAATGATAAGCGCAACGCCCGCCATGGTTCGGGGCCATGCGTCGATCGCCGTCAGGGTTGTCGAGAACACCACCGCCATGGCCGCGGCGCCGACAAGCGTGGCGGCCGTCTGGCCAATCGTCGAACCGTACAGATCGATAACTTGCTGCGCAAAGCCGGCTGCGCTGGCTTCGATAACGACGCCCTCATTAAAAATGACGCCAGCGCCCATCAGAACGAAGCAGACAGCGAGAACCGTCGTGCCGAAAAAACCGATGTTAAAGTCGGCGGCCGTCTCGGCCATTGACGCCTGACGATTGTCAGTGCGGGTCTTCGCCTGGCTCCACAAGGACTGCCAAACCGACGTATCAAGCGGCGCAGGCATCCACCCGACCAACGCGGCGATAAACAGGATCGTCGTCTTGTCGAACTCAGTCGGCCAAAAGTCCCCCAGGCCTTGGAAGGGAATGTGCGGCAAAACGAGAGCCGTCGAGACCAATGTCGCAAACGTCATGAAACTGAGCAACACCTTGATGGTCAAGTCGAGCGCGCGGTACTGACCGAAGAACAGGATCGCGCCGATGATCCCCCAAATCGCGAAGACGATATGCAATATGTCGAAAGGTAAGTTGAACGTCGCCTTGGCCAGAGCGGCTGTCGTCAATGAAATCGCCGCGCAGCCTGCAAACATCGTGGCGCAGGTGGCCGCTACAAAAAGCCAAAGCGCCCCCAAACCTTGTCGTCGGTACCCGACGACTAAGTTCTCGCCCGAAGCGGCTGCATATTGATTTCCGATCCGAAACGCTGGGTACTTTGCAATGTTAGCTATAATCACGAAGGCGATCAGCGCTAGGCCGTAGGCGGCGCCGGCGCGTGTGGATTGAACGAGATGAGAAACGCCGACGGCGGCTCCCGCAAACAGAAGCCCCGGACCCAACGCTTTCAGCAATCCGCTCTCGTTCGAATTTTGCGCCAAAACCAATCGCCCCCCGGAATGCGGCCCAAAGCCTATTGATCAAACGGTACGTTTGTTATGGGCGGTGTTTCAACCTTAAAATGTCTTGCTGGGACTACGGCTCAACAGTAGTGTTTTAGGCATAAATCTGCGCAAGCCGCTTTTGTTTCCGGTCCGTGCGCATCATGAAGCCTAAGAACGGTAGGAGCCTAAGATGAACTGCGTTCGGGTCGTTGCGGCCGTTATTGTCGGGGGTCTTGGCGTCGCCTTCAACGGCGCAGCTCAGTCGCAAGAGTGGGGCGTCTCCCAAAAGGGCGATGAACTCGGAAACGCCAAGGCTCTCGGCGATGAAACATGGGCGCGCTGCGCAGCTGAAATGGCCAAACCTGGCGCTCAGTCGTATGAGTTGTCCCATATCAGAAGCAACACCATGCCCTCCTCTCCGTTCGGCGCGCCGCTTGAATACACGTTCCGGCCCACGGTCGGTTTGCCAGGCACAAAACACGCCTTTAACGGCGAGAATGTAACGGGGGAGCCTGGCGCGCAGGCCACTCAGATGGATGCGCTCGGCCACTTCGGATTTCTAAACCGGCCTTGGGATGGCGAGGGAGAGTTCCCGTCCCGTAAGGTGAAATACTTTGGCGGCTACAAGCAAAAGGACGTCAAACCGAACGCCGAAAGCGCGCTCGCT
>JBCDJH010000108.1:0-6874 GCA_038747965.1 Pseudomonadota bacterium | reverse complement strand
GTCCGCCCCAACCCTAAGCGCTCACCGCTTCGGCGCCGGCGTCCGCGCCATCCGGAAGGGGCGCCGTTTCCGACACATCCTGTCGGCGCGCGACGATGTCGCTGACTTTCTTGCCGCGCTTCGAGGCGATCGAGCGCGGGCTTTGCTGCGCCTGCAACGCATCTATGGTCGCGCGCACCATATTGTAAGGATTGGAAGTGCCGATCGATTTGGCGACCACATCTTGAACGCCCAGCGTCTCAAAGACGGCGCGCATGGGGCCGCCGGCGATGATGCCAGTGCCTGGAGGGGCGGCGCGGAGCACCACGCGGCCGGCGCCATGGCGGCCCGCCGCGTCATGGTGCAGCGTACGGCCCTCGCGAAGCGGCACGCGAACGAGACGGCGCTTGGCGTCTTGCGTCGCCTTGCGGATCGCCTCCGGCACCTCGCGGGCCTTGCCCTTGCCAAAACCGACGCGGCCCTTTTGGTCGCCTACGACCACCAGCGCAGCGAAACCGAACCGCCGGCCGCCTTTCACCACGGTCGCCACCCGGTTGATATGCACCAGCCGGTCGACAAACTCATTATCCCGGTCGTCGCGATCGCGTCCACGCGCCATAGACTTCTATCCTTTGGCCGCCCGCGCGGCCTTTCCATCAAACCTAAAAATTCAAACCGGCTTCGCGCGCGGCGTCCGCAAGCGCCTTCACCCGGCCGTGATAAAGATACGCGCCGCGATCGAACACGACGTCCGTCACCCCGGCCTTGATCGCCCGTTCGGCGACGATTTTGCCGACAGCGCTCGCCGCCTCTTTGTCGCCGCCCTTGGGCGTCGCCGTGCGGAAGTCTTTCTCCAAGCTGGAGGCCGCGACCAAGGTTTCGCCCTTCGCATCGTCGATGATCTGAGCGTAAATGTTCTTCGACGAGCGGAACACGGACAAACGCGGGCGCCCTTTGGACTTGCGCGCCAAAGACAGGCGCACCCGGGCGGCGCGCTTGCCAAGTCTGCTGGTGATGCGTGCTTTGGCCATGGTTACTTCTTCTTCCCTTCCTTGCGGAAGATGTATTCGCCGGCGTAGCGCACGCCCTTGCCTTTGTAGGGCTCCGGCAGGCGCATCGCGCGGATCACCGCCGCCGTTTGACCGACCTTTTGCTTGTCGATGCCGGAGATTTCGATCTCCGTCGGCTTTGGCGTCTTGATTTCAATACCGTCCGGCACGTCGAACGCGATGTCGTGGCTGTAGCCGAGTTGCAGGTTGAGCACTTTGCCCTGCGCCTGCGCACGGTAGCCGACGCCCACCAGCTCTAGGTTTTTCGTGAAGCCGGTCGACACGCCTTCAATCAGATTCGCCACCATGGTGCGGTTCATGCCCCACATGGCGCGCGCCTCGCGGCTCTTGTCAGCGGGCGTGACGGAGATGCTTTCCCCCTCCATCTCTGCGCTGATCATGTCATTCAGCACAAAGTGCATTTCGCCCTTCGGACCCTTCGCCGAGACGTTGCGGCCGTCGATTGTGACGGTGACGCCCTTCGGCGCCGTAATCGGAACTTTACCAATGCGAGACATTCGCTTCTCCGATCAATAAACCTGGCACAGCACTTCGCCGCCGACTTTCTCGCGGCGAGCGGAGCTGTCCGACATCACGCCCTTCGGCGTCGACAGGATCGAAATGCCAAGGCCATTGCGAACGACGCCGAGGTCCTTCACGGATGAATAAACCCGGCGGCCCGGCTTCGACACCCGTTTGATCTTCGAGATCACCGGCGCGCCGTCATAATACTTCAGCTCGATCTCAAAAACGGGCGGCTTGCCCTCTTCTTCGATGCGCGCATAACCCCGGATGTACCCCTCATCCTGCAACACATCGAGCACCCAGCCCCGCAGCTTGGAGGCCGGCGTCATGGTCTTCGAAGAGTTTCTCATCTGAGCGTTGCGGATGCGGGTCAGCATATCGCCGATGGGATCGTTAATCGCCATTCATCAGCCTCCTTACCAGCTTGATTTCACCAAGCCGGGAATGAGCCCCTTGGAGCCCAACTCGCGCAGCGCGATCCGCGACATCTTCAGTTTGCGGTAAACGCCGCGGGGGCGTCCCGTCACCTCACAGCGATTGCGGATACGCGTCGGCGATGCGTTGCGCGGCATCTGCGCCAACTTCAAACGCGCAGCGAACCGCTCCTCCGGCGGCGCGTCCTTGTCCGTCGCCGCCGCTTTCAAGCGCGCGCGCTTCGCCTCGGTTTGCTTCGCCAAACGCCGGCGCTTCAAATCGCGCTCAATCATGCTTTTTTTAGCCATTTCGCCTCCGCTCGAAACCAGTATCCGAAGGGCCTACCCCCTTACGGACTTTGCTTCGTCTATGGTCCCCTATTTCTGAAACGGGAACTGAAATTCAGATAACAACAATTTCGCTTCCGCGTCGGTCGTCGCCGTGGTGCAGACGATGATGTCCATCCCCCGCACTTCGTCGACTTTGTCGTAATCAATCTCCGGGAACACGATGTGCTCCTTCAGGCCCATCGCGAAATTCCCACGCCCATCGAAGCTCTTGCCATTCAGACCACGGAAGTCCCGCACCCGAGGCAAAGCTATTGTGATGAACCGATCGATGAACTCATACATCCGGTTTTTGCGCAGCGTCACCTTCGCGCCGACCGGCATCTCCTCGCGCAGCTTAAAGCCAGCGATCGATTTCTTCGCGCGTGTCACCACGGGCTTCTGGCCAGCGATGGCTTGAAGATCCGAAAACGCCGAATCCACTTTCTTCTTGTCGGACACCGCTTCGCCGACGCCCATATTGAGCACGACTTTTTCAAGCTTCGGCACCTGCATGGGATTGGCGTAATTGAACGCGTCCTGCATTTTGGCGCGGATGCTCTCCGCATAAAGCGTTTTCAAACGCGGCGTGTAAGCGGCCTCAGCCATCGATCACTTCCCCGGACTTTTTCGCGAACCGCACTTTCCGGCCGTCGTCCAAAATCTTGAAGCCCACGCGGGTCGGGCCGCCCGTCGAAGGATCCTTCAGCGCCACATTGGAGACATGCAGCGGCGCTTCCTTGTTCACGATGCCGCCGCCGCCGGCGGCCGACGGCTTGGTGTGGCGCTTCACCATATTCACGCCGCGCACAAGCACGCGGGCGTCCGCCGGAAACACCTTCAGGACTTCTCCGTCGGCGCCCTTATAAGGACCATTCAGCACCACGACCTGATCGCCCTTGCGAATTTTCGCAGCCATTAGAGCACCTCCGGCGCGAGCGAGACGATCTTCATGTGGTTCGCCGCTCTCAGCTCCCGCGTCACGGGACCAAAGATCCGCGTTCCAATCGGCTCTTTGTTGTTGTTGATCAGCACCGCCGCATTCCTGTCGAAGCGGATGACGCTGCCGTCGCGCCGTTTGATGTCCTTGGCGGTGCGCACCACCACGGCCTTCATCACCTGGCCTTTTTTGACTCGGCCGCGCGGGATCGCCTCCTTCACCGAGACGACAATGATGTCGCCGACGGATGCGTATTTCCGCTTCGCGCCGCCCAGCACCTTAATGCACTGCACCCGTTTGGCGCCGGAGTTATCGGCGACATCCAGGTTGGTTTGCATTTGGATCATCTTGATCCCTCACTTCTCATCTCGAAAGCCAACGCGGCCGGCCTCCGCACGTTTCGTCTCCGGCCCTCCGGCCGAATTAAGAGGCGTCCGCCTCGCCAGCGCTCACCACTTCCCAGCGTTTCAGCTTCGAAATCGGCGCGCATTCCCGCACCTGCACCCGGTCGCCGGTTTTGCAGCGGTTCTCCGCGTCATGGGCGTGGAACTTCTTGGAGCGACGCACCGTCTTGCGCAGCAGCGGATGCGTAAATATCCGCTCCACACGGACGACAACGGTCTTGTCGCCTTTGTCGCTCACCACTGTTCCTTGCATCACGCGTTTGGGCACGTCTTAACCTTTCCATCGGCGCTGGACGCGCCCTGTTTCGTCTGCGCCGCGCCTCAAGCGGAGGCGCTGACCCGTTCCTTCAAAACCGTCTTCACCCGGGCGATATCGCGGCGCACCTGCCGCACCCGAGACGTATTCTCCAACTGGCCCGAGGCTTGTTGAAAGCGGAGATTGAATTGCTCTTTCTTCAGCTCAAGCAACTTGTCCCCCAACTGGTCGACGCTCAAATCCCGAACTTCGCTCGCCTTCATGCCGCGCTCCTTATTCGCCGATGCGCGAAACGATGCGGCATTTCACCGGCAGCTTCGCAGCGCCAAGCTCCAGCGCACGCCGCGCCACCACATCGGAGACGCCGCCGATTTCGAACATCACCCGGCCCGGCTTCACTTTGCAGGCCCAAAACTCCGGCGAGCCCTTGCCTTTACCCATCCGAACTTCGGTTGGCTTCTTACTCACCGGCACGTCCGGGAAGATGCGGATCCAAACCCGGCCAGCCCGTTTCATGTGGCGCGTGATCGCCCGGCGCGTCGCCTCAATCTGGCGAGACGTGATCCGCTCCGGCTCCAGCGCTTTCAGGCCGTACTCGCCAAAATTGAGCGCATACCCGCCCTTAGCGACGCCTTTGATGCGCCCCTTGTGTTGCTTCCGGAACTTTGTCCGTTTCGGCTGCAGCATGTCTTGTCGTCCTTACCCTTGTCCGCCTCGCCGGCGGCGTATCATCCGTCTACGCGCCTAAGCCGCCCGTGAGCGACCGCCGCCGGAAGAAGACGGCCCCTGCGCGTCAATCAACCGGCGCTCTTGCGCCATCGGATCATGCTCAAGGATCTCGCCTTTGAAGATCCAAACCTTGATGCCAATCGCGCCATAGGCTGTGCGCGCCGTCGCAACGCCATAGTCGATATCCGCGCGCAGCGTATGCAGAGGAACGCGGCCCTCGCGGTACCATTCCATGCGCGCAATCTCAGCCCCGCCGAGGCGGCCGCCGCAATTGATCCGAATGCCGCCGGCGCCCATGCGCAGCGCCGTCTGCATGGCGCGCTTCATGGCCCGGCGAAACGCCACCCTGCGCTCCAGCTGCTGGGCGATGTTCTCAGCCACGAGCGTCGCATCGATCTCCGGCTTGCGCACCTCAACGATGTTAATGAACGCCTCGCTGGAGGTGAGCTTCGACAATTCCCGCCGCAGCTTCTCAATGTCAGCGCCCTTCTTGCCGATCACCACGCCGGGGCGCGCCGTGTAGATCGTCACGCGGCATTTCTTATGGGGCCGTTCAATAACAATGCGCGAGACGCCCGCTTGCTTGAGACGCTCGTGCAAATACTCCCGGATCTTCAGATCTTCATGGAGCAGCTGCGCATAGTCCTTCTTGCCAGCGAACCAGCGCGAATCCCAAGTGCGGTTGACGCCGAGGCGCAAGCCGATCGGGTTTACCTTCTGACCCATTAGGCCGCCTCCTCATGTTCGCGCAGAATGATCGTCATCTCAGAAAACGGCTTCTTAATGCGGCCCACCCGGCCCCGCGCCCGCGGACGGAACCGCTTAATCACCATTCCCTTGCCAACAAAAGCGCGCGAGACGATCAGCGCGTCGATATCGAGATCGTGGTTGTTCTCCGCATTGGCGATCGCCGATTCCAAAAGCTTCTTCACTTCTCTGGAAATGCGCTTCTTGGAAAATGTCAGTTCCGCGAGCGCCTTCTCAGCGGTGAGACCCCGAATGCTCTGCGCCACCAAATTCAATTTCTGAGGAGAAATGCGCAGCATACGCGCTTTCGCCATCGCTTCCGTATCGCCCACGCGGCGCGGGTTTGACGCCTGCCCCATGGCTACTTCCTTCTCGCTTTTTTATCCGCCCCATGACCGTAATAGGTGCGGGTCGGAGAAAATTCGCCGAACTTGTGGCCTACCATGTCCTCGGTCACCAGCACGGGCATGAATTTCTGTCCGTTATAAACGCCAAACGTCAGCCCCACGAACTGAGGCAAGATTGTTGAGCGCCGCGACCAGGTCTTGATCACTTCCTTGCGGGTGGAGGCCTGCGCGGCTTCGGCTTTCTTCAACAGATAGCCGTCCACAAAGGGGCCTTTCCAAACGGATCGGGACATGAACGTTCCTTACGTCTCGTAACTCTAGCGCTTCTTGCGCTGATGTCGGGAGCGGATAATCAACCGCTGGGTTTCTTTATTGCTGCGGGTCTTGCGGCCCTTGGTCGGCTTGCCCCATGGGGTGACCGGGTGGCGCCCGCCGGAGGTGCGCCCCTCGCCGCCGCCATGGGGGTGATCGACCGGGTTCATGGCGACGCCGCGCACCTGGGGCCGCTTGCCCATATGACGTTTACGGCCCGCCTTGCCGAGCTTCACGTTGGAATGGTCCGGGTTCGACACAGCGCCGATAGTCGCCATGCACGCGCCCAGAACCATCCGCAACTCGCCCGACTGAAGGCGCAGCTGCGCGTAGCCTTGGTCGCGGCCCACAAGCTGAGCGTATGCGCCGGCGGAGCGCGCCACTTGCGCGCCTTTCTCAGGCTTCAATTCGATATTGTGGATGATCGTTCCCACAGGGATGGCTGAAAGCGGCATGGCGTTTCCGGGCTTCACATCGACTTTCGCGCCCGACACGACTTTGTCGCCAGCCTTCAGCCGTTGCGGCGCTAGAATGTAAGCCTGCTCACCGTCTTTATAAGTCACCAGAGCAAGGAACGCGGACCGGTTCGGATCGTACTCAAGCCGCTCCACCGTTCCTTCGACGTCAAACTTTCGCCGCTTGAAATCCACCTTACGATAGAGCCGTTTCGCCCCACCGCCTTGCCGACGCGCCGTCACGCGGCCCTTATTGTTGCGGCCGCCTTTGCTCGTCAGCCCTTCAGTCAGAGACTTAACGGGCCGCCCGGACCACAAATCCGATCGGTCCACCAGAACCAGCGTCCGCTGGCCCGGCGAAGTGGGCTTAAAGGTTTTTAGCGCCATGGGT
>JBCDJH010000107.1:0-6941 GCA_038747965.1 Pseudomonadota bacterium | reverse complement strand
CGACCCCCTGCGCCTTCAAGACATGTCGCCCCATCCGGAGCTCGAGCCGTCTTTCTACGGCTTCGAGGAAGCCGACATGGATCGGCCGATATTCCTCGACTACGTGCTTGGCCTTGAAACGGCGACGATGCGTGAGATCCACGAGATCCTCAAGCGCACCTACAGCGGCACGTTCGCGCTCCAGTTCATGCACATCTCCGACCCCGCGGAGAAGTCCTGGCTGCAGCAACGCATCGAAGGCAAGGACAAAGAGATCACCTTCACGCCAGAGGGTAAGAAGGCGATCCTCCTGAAACTGATCGAAGTCGAAGGCTTTGAAAAGTTCCTGCACGTCAAGTATACGGGAACCAAGCGCTTCGGCATCGATGGCGGCGAATCCATGGCGCCGGCGCTGGAGCAAATCATCAAGCGCGGCGGCAATCTGGGCGTCAAAGAGATCATCCTCGGGATGCCGCACCGCGGCCGTCTGAACGTGCTCTCCGCCGTGATGGGCAAGCCCTATCATCAGATCTTCCATGAATTCCGGGGCGGCTCGATCACGCCAGACGATGTGGAAGGCTCAGGCGACGTCAAATACCATTTGGGCTCTTCGTCCGACCGGGTGTTCGACGGCAACAACGTCCACCTTTCGCTCACCGCCAACCCGTCTCACTTGGAGGCGGTGGATCCGGTGGTGCTCGGCAAGGCGCGCGCGAAGCAAGATCGCATTCCGTCCGGCGCGCTGGAAGCGCCGCGCACCCATGTGTTGCCGATGCTTCTCCATGGCGACGCCGCGTTTGCGGGGCAGGGCGTCGTCGCCGAATGCTTCGGCCTTTCGGGCCTTAAGGGTTATCGCACCGGCGGCACCATCCACTTCGTCGTCAACAACCAAATTGGATTTACGACGAGCCCGAAATATTCGCGCTCCTCTCCCTATCCGTCAGACGTGGCGTTGATGGTGGAAGCGCCGATTTTCCACGTGAACGGCGACGATCCGGAGGCCGTGGTGCACGCGGCGAAGGTGGCGACGGAGTTCCGGCAGAAGTTCGGCAAAGACGTCGTCATCGACATGTTCTGCTATCGCCGCTTTGGCCACAATGAGGGCGATGAGCCGAGCTTCACCCAGCCGCTCATGTACAAGACCATCAAAGACCATCCGACGACGGTCGAGATTTACTCCAAACGTCTCATCAAGGAAGGCCTGATCACCCAGGAATGGTTCGACGGCAAAGTCGCCGAGTTCCAGAAATTCCTAAGCGATGAGTTCGACGCGGCGGACGATTTCCGGCCGAACAAAGCAGATTGGCTCGATGGCGCCTGGGCTGGCCTTGAGACCGCGAAAGACGACGATCGCCGCGGCAACACAGCCGTCGAGATGGAGACCCTGAAGGAAATCGGCGAGCGGCTCACCCAGATCCCAGACGATCTGAACGCCCACAAGACTGTGAAACGCCTCATCAAGAACCGCCGTCAGATGATCGACACCGGCGAGGGCTTCGATTGGGCGACGGCGGAAGCGCTTGCGTTCGGCAGCTTGCTGAAAGAAGGCTTCCCCGTCCGCCTCTCCGGTCAGGATTCCTCGCGCGGCACCTTTTCCCAGCGCCATTCTGAACTGGTCGACCAACAGACTGAAATTCGCTACGCGCCGCTTTCAAACGTGGGCGACGGCCAAGCGCGCTTTGAGGTCATTGATTCCAACCTGTCGGAATTCGCCGTCCTCGGCTTTGAGTATGGCTACACCCTGGCCGACCCAAGGTGCTTGACCCTGTGGGAAGCCCAGTTCGGCGATTTCGCGAACGGCGCCCAGGTGGTCTTTGATCAGTTCATCTCCTCATCTGAGCGCAAATGGCTGAGGATGTCAGGCCTCGTCGTCCTTTTGCCGCACGGCTATGAAGGGCAAGGGCCAGAGCACTCGTCCGCCCGCTTGGAGCGGTATCTGCAGTCTTGCGCGCAGGACAATATGCAGGTCGCCAACTGTACGACGCCTGCGAATTACTTCCACATCCTGCGCCGCCAACTGCATCGCTCCTTCCGCAAACCGCTTATTCTGATGACGCCGAAGTCGCTTCTGCGCCACAAGCGAGCGGTGTCGCGTCTTGATGAAATGGGGCCGGGCTCGTCCTTCCACCGTGTGCTTTGGGACGATGCGGAGCTTTATCCAGGCTCCAGCGTTGAGCTTGCGCCCGATGACAAAATTCGCCGCGTGATCCTATGCTCGGGCAAGGTCTATTACGATCTTTTTGAGGATCGTGAGCAGCGCGGCGTGGATGACGTTCAGATCTTGCGGGTGGAGCAGTTTTATCCGTTCCCGGCGCAATCGCTCATCAAGGAGCTGCAGCGTTTCCCGGAAGCCGATGTGATTTGGTGCCAAGAAGAGCCGAAGAATATGGGCGCTTGGACGTTCATGGAGCCGAACATCGAATGGACGCTCGGCCAAACGGGCGCAAAAGCCAAACGGGCGCGCTATGTGGGGCGCCCGGCCTCCGCGTCAACGGCGACGGGCCTGATGGCCACCCACAAACGAGAGCTTGAAGCGTTTTTGAACGAGGCCTTCGCGGCGTAGCGCAGCGGCGGACGATCGGCGCATCCGATCGTCCTTGACCCGCTGAGACAGGAATGAACATGACGACAAAGATCGTGGTCCCCACACTCGGCGAATCGGTGACGGAAGCCACCATCGCCCAATGGTTCAAAAAGGCTGGCGACAGCGTGGCGGCGGACGAGCCGCTGGTTGAGTTGGAGACGGACAAAGTCTCCGTGGAAGTGCCGGCCCCGGCGGCGGGCGTGCTGACGGAAATCACCGCGGCCGAGGGCGCCACCGTCGAAATCGGCGCGTTGCTCGGCGCGCTGGATGAAAGCGGCGCTGGCGCCGCGGCCCCAGCCGCAGCTGCGGCCCCCGCTCCCGCCGCCGCCCCCGCAGCGTTCGGCGGTGGGGAGACCATCGACGTGGTCGTGCCGCAAGCTGGCGAGTCCGTGACCGAAGCCTCCGTCGGCGAATGGTTCAAGAATGTGGGCGACGCCGTCGCCCTGGACGAGGCAATCGTTTCACTTGAGACCGATAAGGCGTCCATGGATATCGCCGCGCCCGCGGCCGGCGTTCTGACAGAGCGCGCCGCTGCCGAAGGCGACACCGTGGAAGTGGGCGCGCTGCTGGCTCGCATTGAGGCCGGCGCCGCCCCAGCGGCAAATGCCGCCGCCGCCCCCACGCCCACCGCGAATGGCGCGGCGTCGCCCGCGCCTCAAGCGGCCAGCGGCGCTGATCTTTCCCCCGCCGTGCGCCGGGTCGTCAATGAGAACAATCTTGACCCCGCCGCCATCGACGGCACGGGCCGGGATGGCCGCATCACCAAGAGCGACGCGCTCGCCGCGATCAACGCGCCGAAGCCGGCTGCGCCCGTAACCGCCCGTCCGCCGCGCGAGCTCGCCCCGCGGGAAGAACGGGTGCGGATGACGCGTCTGCGCCAAACCATCGCCCGCCGCCTGAAAGAAGCGCAAGACACGGCCGCCATGCTCACCACCTTCAACGAGGTGGATATGACCGCGGTGATGAGCACGCGCAAGCAGTACAAAGAGCTGTTTGAGAAGAAGCACGGCGTGAAGCTTGGCTTCATGGGCTTTTTCGTCAAAGCCTGCGTCCACGCGCTTAAAGAGATCCCCGCGGTCAATGCGGAGATCGAAGGCACCGACATCATCTATAAGAACCACTATGACATCGGCGTCGCGGTCGGCACCGATAAGGGCTTGATCGTGCCGGTGGTGCGTGACGCCGACGTGCTCGGCATCCATCAGGTGGAAGGCGCGATCGCTGATTTCGGCGCCCGCGCCCGCGCTGGCGATATCAAGCTGGAGGAGATGCAGGGCGGGACCTTCACCATCTCCAATGGCGGCGTTTACGGCTCGCTTATGTCGACGCCGATTTTGAACGCTCCCCAGTCCGGCATTCTGGGTATGCACAAAATCCAGGAACGCCCCGTGGTGGAGAACGGCGAACTTGTCGTCCGCCCGATGATGTATCTGGCGCTCTCCTACGATCACCGGATCGTCGATGGCAAAGAGGCCGTGACGTTCCTGGTGCGCATCAAAGAAAGCTTGGAAGACCCGCAACGCCTGTTGCTCGACCTTTAGCGGCCGCTCCGCGCCGCCGCCTCCCGAATAGGATTTCAAATGGCTGAGACGTTCGACGTAATCGTAATCGGGGGCGGCCCGGGCGGCTATAACTGCGCCATTCGCGCCGCTCAGCTGGGTCTGAAGGCCGCCTGCATTGAAAAGCGCGCCAACGGAAAGTTTGGCGGCACCTGCCTCAATGTGGGCTGCATCCCGTCGAAGGCGCTGCTCCACGCGTCGGAACTCTATGAGGCCGCAAAAACGGAGTTCGCCGGTCTCGGCATCAAGACCAGCGGCGTCGCGCTCGATTTGCCGCAAATGCTTCAGCAAAAAGACGACGCGGTGAAAGGGCTCACCGAGGGCGTCGATTATCTCTTCAAGAAGAACAAGGTGACGGGCGTGCTCGGCAGCGCGCGCATCGCCGCGCCTGGCCGCGTCGAAGTCACGGCCGACGACGGCGCCGTCCGCGTTTTGGAGGCGAAGTCCATCGTTATCGCCACTGGTTCGGAGCCCGCTTCCATCCCCGGCGTGACGATTGATGAGGCGCGCATCGTCTCCTCCACCGGCGCGCTCAGCCTTTCGGAAGTTCCGAAGCACATGGTGGTTGTGGGCGGCGGCTATATCGGCCTTGAGATGGGCTCTGTCTGGCGCCGCCTTGGCGCTGAGGTGACGGTCGTTGAGTTACTCGACCGCATCACGCCCGGCATGGACGGCGAGGTGTCAAAAGCGTTCCAGCGCATCCTGAAGAAGCAGGGCATGGCCTTCAAGCTCGGCTACAAAGTGACGGGCGCTGACAGCTCTGAGACGGGCGTGAAGCTGACGATCGAACCCGCAGCCGGCGGCGACGCCGAAGTCATCGATTGCGACGTGGTGCTCGTGTCCATCGGGCGCAAACCCTATGCGGATGGCCTCGGCCTTGACGGGATCGGCGTTGAGCGCGACGGGCGCGGCTTTATCGTGACGGACCATTTCCGCACGTCCGTGAGCGGCGTTTACGCGATCGGCGACGTCACCCACGGGCCGATGCTGGCCCACAAAGCGGAAGACGAGGCGGTCGCCGTCGCAGAGATCATTGCCGGGCGCGCAGGTCATGTGAACTACGACGCCATCCCGGGCGTGGTCTATACCTACCCGGAAGTGGCGACGGTGGGTAAAACCGAAGAACAGCTGAAAGAAGCCGGCGTTGAGTACGCCGTCGGCAAATTTCCCTTCACCGCCAATTCGCGTGCGAAGACCAATCACACCACAGATGGTTTTGTGAAAGTGCTCGCCGACAAGAAGACCGACCGCGTTCTTGGCGTTCATATGATCGGGCCGAATGTGGGCGAGATGATTGCTGAGGCTTGCGTGGCGATGGAGTTCGGCGCCTCCTCCGAAGATATCGCGCGCACGTCCCATCCGCATCCAACGTTGACCGAAGCCATGCGCCAAGCCGCCATGGGCGTTGAAGGCTGGACCATGCAAATGTAACGCGCCTCAAGCGCCCGCCGCGCCAATACGCGGCGGGAGCGAACCGGAGATGGGGCCTAAGCGGGGAAGAAACGTGACGTACCGAGTTTTGTTAGCCGCGGCCCTGTTATTCGCTGGCTGCGCCGACGATCAAGCAGGGCGAAGCGCGAACGCGAGCGCCGAAACGGCTGAACCCGTTTCCATACCGAGCGATCCTTATCCCAGCACCTACGCGCCCTTTCCAAGCGGCGCGACGGTTATCCGCGGCGGCGTTATCTTGACGGGCGACGGCGCGCGCCTCGACGATGGGGCGATCCTGATCGAGGATGGCGTCATCGCCGCCATCGGCGACGCGGTGGACGCCCCAGAAGGCGCCCGCGAAATCGACGCGACGGGCCGTTGGATCACCCCCGGCGTTGTCGATATCCACTCCCATTTGGGCGTCTATCCCTCGCCGAGCATTCCGTCAACGGAGGATGGAAACGAGGACACAAACCCCGTCACCGCGCAGGTGTGGGCCGAACACTCGATCTGGGCGCAGGACCCCGGCTTTGGCAAGGCCCTCGCCGGCGGGGTGACGACGCTTCATGTGATGCCGGGCTCCGCCAATCTGTTTGGCGGGCGTACGGTGACGCTCAAGAACGTCATGTCGCGCACCGTTCAGGAGATGAAGTTTCCGGGCGCGCCGTACGGCCTAAAGATGGCCTGCGGCGAGAATCCGAAGCGCGTCTACGGAGAATATAAAGGCCGTGCGCCGGCGACCCGTATGGCGAGTTTCGCAGGCTATCGCCAAGCTTGGATCGATGCGGGCGAGTACGCAAAAAAGTGGGATGAATATCGACAGAAGGCGGAGAATGGCGACGCCAAGGCGAAGCCCCCGGCCCGGAACTTGAACAAAGAAACGCTCGCGGCCGCTTTGGAAGGCGACATTCTCGTCCACATGCATTGCTACCGTGCGGATGAAATGGCGTTCATCCTCGATATGGCTGAGGAGTTCGACTACCAGGTGACGGCCTTCCATCACGCGATTGAGGCCTACAAGATTGCTGACTTGCTTGCGGAAAGCGGCGCCTGCTCCGCCATCTGGGCGGACTGGTGGGGGTTCAAACTGGAGGCCTATGACGCGATTGCGGAAAACGCCGCCCTCTTGGAAAAGGCGGGCGCCTGCGCCGTCATTCACTCCGACAGTCCCGTGGGCATCCAGCGGCTCAATCAAGAGGCGGCGAAGGCGATGGCCGCCGCGCAAGAGATGGGCCTCGATATCGATCGCGCGGACGCCATCCGGTGGATCACGCTCAATCCGGCTGAGGCGCTCGGCATCGACGAGGCCGTCGGATCCCTCGAAGCTCAGAAGGCGGCGGACATTGTGATCTGGAGCGGCGATCCCTTCAGCGTCTATTCAAAAGCTG
>JBCDJH010000106.1:0-6974 GCA_038747965.1 Pseudomonadota bacterium | reverse complement strand
GCGCGCCATATCATGAGAACGCCAAAGTAAATGGCGAGGGCTCGGATATGGAACACGTTGACGGCGAGTTGCCGCCAAGTCGGCTCCCCCTGCCAGAGGATGCGCTCCCCCTCCGGCAAGGCTTCCGGTAGGCCGCGGATCGGCTCAGCGGCGAAGTCGTCGTGACCGTGGCCGCCCTTAGGGCCGCTTTTTTCCTGCGATTGGCTCATGCAATCGGCTCCATACGAGATTTGTCAGCGTAGAGATAGCCAGCCCCAAAGTAGGCGGCGATCCGTTCTTCCTCGTCCATCGTGATTTGGCCGGGCGAGGAGACTGTTGGCACATTGACGAACTGCGCGGCGGTGATGGCGTCGACTTCCACTTGATTTCGGCCACGGTTCACAACGGCTTGCGTCATTGGCGTCAGGGCGCGCTTGCCAGGTCCGCCGGCCTCGGTGCGAAGCTCCACCTCAAGGTAGCGGATAAGAGCTTCCGGCCGATCGATCCAAACGTCCTTCACCGTACCAGCGACGGCGCCGTCGGCGCCGATGACGCTCATGCCGCGGGGATCTGGATCGCCCTCCACAACAGAAAAATCCGTCGCGACGCTCATCGGGACGATTTTGAGGTGTCCGGCGTGATCAAGCTCAGGCTCCTTCGGCCGTTCCGCCCAGGAGCCGGGGCCGACGCCGGCGGTCATGGCGTCGCCCACCGGGTCATACGGCGCGCCCGGCAGCCGGCTGGACCGCTTCAGCGGAAGCTCACGCTCCTGGCGGCCGAGATCGGGGGAGAGACGCACGCCTCGGTCAAACGCCATCTTGAAGCGTTTCGGCGCGGGTACGGAGATATTAGCGCCGACCGGCTGCAGCTGGCCCGTCGCATCGTCCTCTAGAGGATACCCCTCCCGGTGGTCCTCCCGGCGGATGTACAATACGAGGCCGAAGAAAAAGGCGACAAACAACACCAACGAAACGAAGGCGACGTCAAAGAGGTTGAGTAGTTCGTTCATAGTAATCTCCCAGCGGGTCGAAGGTTAGATAGGGGCGTCATGAAGGCCGAAGTCAGACGAGAGCGGCGCGCGCCTCGCGTCGGTTGAACGCGCGAGCGGGCCGATCGCCGCGAGCGCGGCGAGAATGAGAAAGATCTCCAAGTGGAAGACCCCGAGATAGCCGGCGGCGGCGGGGGCGAGGCCGGGGCCCATCCATCCGCTGGCGGCCACCGCCGCAAGCCCATCGCGCAACGGGCCGCTCACCGCCATGGCGACGCCGGCCGTTGTGGCTTGAACCGCGCCCCAGGCGCCCAGCGCGAGGCCGTTCCGCTCGCCTTGGTCGAACCCCATGATCGCCGTTAGCGTCGCGACGGCGAAAACGCCGTTGCCGAGACCGAGCGTGAATGCGCCGGTGCGCAGCAGCAGCGGCGCTTCCAACGGCGCGGCCAAAGCCACAAAAGCGAACCCCGGAAGGCCCAACAGCGCTCCGTAGGCGGCGAGACGGTAGGGGTCCCAGCCTTTGGTGAGCAGCCGGGCGGCGAGGGCGAAGGCGGCGAGCGCCCCAGCGGTGAAGATCGCGGTGAGGAAAGTTGTGGCGGCGACGCTGAGGCCCAGAACCTCCCCGCCATAGGGCTCCAACAGAATATCCTGCATGCCAAACGCGGCCGTGCCGAGCCCGACGGCTGTCAGATATCGCTTAGCGCCCGGCCGCGCGGCGAAGGCGCGCCATGCCTCTCTGAACGGAACGGACGGCTCGGTTGTCGCAGCCCGCGCGCGGTCCCGATCCCAGGTCTCCTGCTTCCAAAGGGCGATCAGATTGAACAGCAACGCGGCGCCGGCCACACCCTGGATGACTTGGATGAGCCGGACCGGCGAGAAATCGATCAGCAGCGCCCCATAAATAAGGCTTGAAGCGAACATGCCAAGCAGCAGCGTCACGTACATCATGGCGACCGCCCGGGGGCGTTGGCTCTCGGCCGTGATATCGCAGGCCAGAGCGAGGCCCGCCGTTTGCGTGAGGTGCCCGCCGGCCCCGATCAGAAGGAACGCTAGACCGACGGCGGCGCGCCCCACCGCCACGGGCGCGCCCTGATCGCCGCTAAACACGATCAACGCGAACGGCATGATCGACAAACCGCCGAACAGGAGGATGGTGCCGATCCAGATGTAAGGCGTGCGCCGCCAACCTAGCGGCGATTTGTGCTCGTCAGACTTGTGGCCAATGAGGGCGCGCAGCGGCGCAAACAGAATTGGGAGCGCCAGCATCACCGAAACAAGCGCCGCCGGCGCGCCAATCTCCACGATCAGCACGCGGTTCAAAGCGCCCGCCGTTAAAGCCAGCGCCGCCCCCACGCTGACCTGAAACAAAGACAAACGCAAAAGCCGCCGCACCGGCAAGGCGCCCTCATGGGGCTCCGCCGTCGGCACGAGGACCGACGGGACCCTGAGGACCACATCCCCCTCTGCGGGAGAGTCTGGCGGGCGGCTTTCCGTCACGGGGCGTTTGTCTCCGGTGCGCGCAGCTCCTGAGCGTGGGAGGTGTAGAAACCGCTTTTCACCCGTTCGTCACGGCCGATGCGCCAGCCGATCAACCGCGGATGGCTGAGCAATTGGCTGCGAAGGCGCGCGCTTGAGACGGGCACAATGGATGGGGCGCGGTCGCCGCGCGGAAACAGGCGCCCTGCGGCGTGCATGAGCGATAGCGCCGCCGAGTTTGGCGCATAGGTAAAGTGGATACTGCGGGTCACGCGCCCGGCGAGGCCGCCCAGCGCCTCCACAGCATCGCCTGGCTCGTAATGGATGAGGCTGTCCATCAGCACCGCGTGATCGAAGACGCCGTGGGAGGCCGCCAGCATATCGCCCACCCCAAACTCGATAGAGCCGTCGCCTAAATCTTGCGGCGTGCGCTCTTTCGCGAGGGCGATCAGGCGTTCAGAGATATCGATGGCGACAACGTCGGCGCCGCGGCGGGCGGCTTCGACGGCGAGCGCCCCAGAGCCGCATCCTGCATCCAACAGCCGTCGGCCGCGCAGATCTTGGGGCAGCTGGTCGAGCAAGATCGCCCGCATCTGGTCGCGGCCGGCGCGCACCGTCGCGCGGATCTTGCTCACGGGCGCGTCGGAGGTCAGTTGCGTCCAGGCCTCAATCGCCGTCCGGTCGAAATAGGTTTCAATCCGTGTGCGGCGCTCAATATAGGGTGTTGGCGAGAGCGTTTCAGACATTATTCAAATCCCAGAAAGTCGAAGATCTCGCGATCCTTCATGGGGATCGCGTCAAAATGGGCGTCGCTGGCGAGCAAGGCGGCGGCGAGGCGGAGATACTCTTTTTGAACGGCTTCCACTTCCGGAGAGGGCTCCATCTCAAACAGCGTCGATTTCTTCAGGCGCGATTTTCGAATGACGTCGAGGGCTGGCAGATGCGCGACCCGCTCCATACCAACCGCGGAGCAGAAGCGGTCGATCTCTTCCGTCGTTTCGCTGCGATTGGCGATGACGCCGCCGATGCGGACTTCATAGTTGCGCGACTTCGCGCGGATCGCCGCGATGATGCGGTTCATGGCGAAGATGGAGTCGAAATCATTGGCCGCGACCACGAGCGCGCGTTCGGCATGCTGCAGCGGCGCAGCGAACCCGCCGCAGACCACGTCTCCGAGCACGTCGAACAACACGATGTCGGTGTCTTCCAGAAGATGATGTTCTTTCAGGAGCTTCACCGTCTGGCCGACGACGTATCCGCCGCAGCCAGTGCCGGCCGGGGGGCCGCCGGCTTCGACGCACATGACGCCGTTATAGCCCACATGCACGTAGTCTTCGGGCCGCAGCTCCTCCGTATGAAAATCGACCTGTTCGAGAACGTCGATGACGGTGGGCGCGAGGCGCTTGGTCAGCGTGAAGGTGGAATCATGCTTCGGGTCGCAGCCGATCTGAAGAACCCGCTTGCCGAGCTTGGAGAAGGCGGCGGAGAGGTTTGACGATGTCGTCGATTTGCCGATCCCGCCTTTGCCGTAGATCGCAAAGACGCGGGCGGTTTCGATCTGCATTTTGGGGTCCAGATGAACTTGGACGCTGCCTTCGCCATCCTCTCGGGACGGCTTTGGCTTAGGTGTCGCCGGCGCGGTCGGCCGGCTTAAGTCGAGCACGGGCATTTCCTGTCTCCTATTCGGCGGCGACGGGCTGCGCGGCGGCGGATCCCGCAGCTTGGCCGACGCCCTCAAGTTGGTCTTCCAGTTCATCGCCGGCGCGGCGAAGCGCTTCTAACGTCGCTTCGTCCGGACGCCAATAATCCCTCTCATGCGCTTCCATCAGCCGGTCAGCGAGGCGGACGGAGGCCTTGGGGTTTAGCTCCGCCAAGCGCTTGCGCATGGCGTCGTCAAGCACAAAGGTTTCGCTGATTTTCTGATACACCCACGGCTCGACCGCGCCGGTTGTGGCCGACCAGCCCATGGTCGCCGTCACCTGATTCTCAATGTTCCGGACGCCCTCATAACCGTGGCGGAGCAGGCCTTCATACCAACGTGGGTTCAAGGTGCGGGTGAAGGTCTCAAGCCGCACCTGTTCGGCGAGGCTGCGCACTTTGCCGTCGCCCTGGGTTTGATCGCCAATATAGACGGATACGTCGCCGCCCCGCGCGCGCCGGGCGGCGCGACTAACGCCGCCGAGCATGTCCACATACTGATCGAGGGTCGTGACCCCGAGCTCCAGGGAATCGAGATTCTGGTACGTCGTTTCAACGGTCTTCAGGGCCTCGGTGAAGACCTCCGGCTGTCGCATGGGTTTGCCACTTGTACCGTAGGCGAAGCATTTGCGCGATTCAAAAACATCGGCGAGTTCGTCCCCGTCGGACCAGCGGCCGTCATCGATCATCTGGTTGACGTTCGCGCCGTATGCGCCGTCCGCGTTGGAGAACACCCGCAGCGCCGCCGTTTCCAGATCGCATCCGAGGGTCTCAGCCTGCGCTCTGGCGTGCTTGGCGATGAAGTTGAGGTGATCGGGCTCATCGGCTTGCGCGGCGAGCAAGGCCGCCTCCGCTAGCATCTTCACCTGCAAGGGCAGGAGGTCGCGGAAGATGCCGGAGAGCGTCATCACCACATCGATCCGTGGGCGGCCCAGCTCTTCGAGCGGCGTGAGTTCGGCTCCGCACAAGCGGCCATATCCGTCAAAGCGCGGGCGCGCGCCCATCAGCGACAGGGCTTGGGCGATGGGGCCGCCGCCGGCCTTCAAATTGTCCGTTCCCCACAAGACCATGGCGATGGTTTCAGGCAGCGCGCCTTCATCGGCCAAATGACGATCCAGCAACCGGGCCGCTTGGGCGGCCCCGTCTTTGACGGCGAACGCGCTCGGCAGGCGGAAAGGATCAAAGCCATGCAGGTTGCGCCCTGTCGGCAAGATCTCCGGATTGCGGATGAGGTCGCCGCCAGGCGCCGGGCGGATGTATCCGCCGTCCAGCGCATCGAGGACGCCTTGCAGCTCGCCATCCTCGCCGAGCCGAGTGTTGGCGCGGATCAGTTCCTCTGTCAGCGACACAATCTCGGGCGATATGGCCGCTTCGCGCAGGCTGGCTGCATGTTCAGCGGTCGCCCCGCCCACGATGGCTTCGATCCAAGCGGGTTCAGCCGGGGCCTCAAGCCGCGCCTCGGCGATGGCGCTGAGATAGCCAATGCGCTCCTCGCGGTTCGGCGCTTCGCCGATGACGTGCAGGCCCTCGGGGATCAACGTCTGTTCTAGCTCCCGCAGCGCGTTTGAGAGGGCGAGCACCGCCGCGTCCGGATCGATGTCGAAGTCCTCTTGGGTCTCCGCGCCTACGGCCCGCAGCTCAAGCGCGGCCGCCTGCTCGCGAATGGCCTCAATCAGGGGCGCGCGGCGCGCAGCGTCTCCGGGCGGCAGGGTGCGCCAATGATCGAGGGAGTCCTTCATGTCCAATAGGCCGCGATAGAGGCCCGCCTGGGAAACCGGCGGCGTCAAGTAACTGATCAGCGTGGCGTGGGAGCGCCGTTTGGCGACGGCGCCTTCCGACGGATTGTTCGCCGCATAAAGATAGAAGTTCGGCGTCTCTCCAATCAGACGCTCTGGCCAGCACGCCGCCGAGAGGCCGACCTGTTTGCCGGGCAGGAACTCGAGCGCGCCGTGAGTGCCGAAATGCAGAACGGCGTGCGCTCCGAAATCCTCCCGCAGATAGCGGTAGAAGGCTGAGAAGGCGTGGGTTGCTGAGAAACCGCGCTCAAATAGGAGCCGCATCGGATCGCCTTCATAGCCGAAGCCCGGTTGCAGGCCGACGAAGACATCGCCGAACTCCGCCCCCTGAATGAAGATATTGCGGCCATCCGCCAGTTGCCGGCCGGGCGCGGCGCCCCATTGGGATTCGATCTCCGCCAGATGGGGCTCCCGCCGCACATGGTCGTCAGCGGGGATGAAGGCGTGCACATTGCCGTCGGTCCCGAACTGAGCGGCGTTGCCCGTGAGGATCGCGTCGCGCAGCCCATCAACGTCCGCCGGGGCGTCGATGTTGTATCCCGCCGCCTTCAGCATCCGGAGCACATTATGGAGCGAGGCGAACACGGAGAGATAAGCGGCGGAGCCGACAGCGCCGGCGTTTGGCGGGAAGTCGAAAAGGACAATGCCGATCGTGCGCTGGCCGCGGGGCGTGCGCTTCAGAGCCACCCGCCGCGCCACGCGCGCGGCGATGGCCTCGGCGCGCTCCTCGCAGACCCGCATGGCGGGCGCGTCCGCCGAAGTGGGGAAGACGCACGCTTTATCGCAGCCGCAACACGCCTCGCCTGCGCCGGCGGAACGGCCGCCATAAACCGTGGGCGCGGCGGCGCCATCCAATTCTGGGATCGCCACCATAATGGTGGCTTCGACGGGCGTGAGCCCGGCGCCCGACGCGCCCCAGGCTTCAAGCTCAATGTTCCGTATATGTCGGCTCAGGCCGTTGAGTTCCAATCTCTTGAAGCCTGGGGCGCGTCGGGCGCCGGGCTCACGCCCGTTGAAGCCACCATTATGGTGGCGAT
>JBCDJH010000105.1:0-7022 GCA_038747965.1 Pseudomonadota bacterium | reverse complement strand
GCGCGCCGGAGCCGCTGTCGTCGCCAGCGACGCGCACGTTGAGGTTGGAGACCCGGCCTTCCCGCACGATGTCAATCTGCCCCTCGGCGACGGGCGTGTGCCGGCCCATCGCTTCGCGCACAAGCGGCGTCAGCTCGGGAGCGACGTCGTTCAGCGGCCGCCCCAGGATCGCCGTATCGGCGACATCGAGCAGCGTCAGGGCGGAGCGGTTGGCGATCGAGATCGCGCCGTCCTTGGTGAGGCCGATGACGCCGGCGCTGACGCCCGCAAGCACCGTCTCGGTAAAGCGTCGGCGCTGATCGAACTGGCGGTTGGCTTCCACCAAATCGTCCCGCTGGGTTTGCAGCTGAGCGGTCATGCGGTTGAACGCGCGCGCGAGAATATTCAGCTCGCTGTCGCCGTCTTGCACGTCGACGCGCGCGGCGAGATCGCCATTGCGCACGCGCTGGGAGGCGGTGATCAGGGCGCCAACGGGCGACACGATCGATGTTGCGGCCCATAACCCCACAAACATGGCGCCTGACAACACAACGAGCGCAAGCGCCGCGTACCCGATGATGAAGCCCGCCTCCAGCTGCTCGCGGCGGGTCTGCGCGGCCGCGAACTCCTGGGCGAACTCGCGGGTTTTCAAGAGCTGTTCACGAACGCCGGGATCGAAAACGCGGAAGCCGAGGAGATAACCGCCGTCATACTGCTCCAGCTTGTACAGCCCCCGCGCCATATAGAGCGTACCCGGATCGTCGACGCCATAGACGAGCGGCGCCCCGCTGTCGGCCTCCGCGAAAGATGAGGCTGGCGGCAAAGGATAGGCGCGCCCGGCGGCGAGTTCGATACGGGCGATAAGCGTGCCCGCTTTGTCGATCAGCATAACGCCGGCGAGCCCGCGCGCGACCGCCTGGCCGGCAAGATACTGGCGAAACTGAATGGGGCTGCGATCGGGGCGCAGGTTCAGCGTTGTCCCCACCCGCGCCAAGTCGTAGGCCATGAGCTCTAAATCGAGCTGCATGGATTGCGCGTGCTCGCCCAAATAGGCCTGCGCGAGCGTACGTCCGTTTTGGACGCCTCTGTTGATGCGTTCGCCAAGCCACTGCTCCAGCCCGAACTCCAGAATGATGATCGCGAACGCGGCGAGGACGGTCGCGGGCAAGGCGGCGGCCAGGGTGAACAGCCCAATGAGCCGCACGTGGAGCTTGGCGCCGGCGAGCCCATGGCGCCGGTCGCCCCAAAGGCGCCAGAGCTGCACGGCGATGACGCCGGTGAGAGCGCCCGCCACCACCACATTCGCCGCGATCAGCGTGGCGATCTGCGACTGCGAGGTGCGGTCTGGATCGTTGGTGACAATAAAGAAGGTGACGCCGCTAGCGAAGAGCGCCGCGAGCGCGAGCAACAGCGCCAGGCTCCATCGGGCGATCGCTTGCGCGCTCGGCCGGGCGAGCTGCATGCGGCGATGCTCCTCAGGCGGCTCTGAGTCGCCCGGATGCCCGACCCGCAATAGGCGAGACATACGAGCTGCGTCGCCGCTCGGGTTGAGCCCCTTCTCGCCCGTCTCGCTCGATCTAGCGCGGGCGTCCGGCTCGCCGCCGTCTTCGGCGTTTCTAGGCGCGTTCAAGGCCGCATCCATGGGGGAAGCTTCCAAAATCATACCAAATTGCGCGTCGGCCCAAGCTGCGGCGAGCGTTGCATAAAATCAACACATGAGTGTTCACAAAAGCTCAACATTTTGCAGAGCCGCGCAGTCGCGCCCGCTCACCGCGCCCCGCGTAGAACGGCGATATCGAGTTCTCGGATCTTCTTGCGCAATGTGTTGCGGTTGAGGCCCAAGAGCTCAGAGGCGCGCAACTGATTGCCGCGGGTTGCGTCCAGGCTCATGGAGATCAAGGGCCGCTCCACCTCCCGGATAATGCGGTGATAGAGCCCCGGCGGCGGCAAGGCGTCTCCATGGGTGGCGAAGTAATCGGCGAGCTGCCGGCCGACGGCCTGGGCCAGCGTCTCGGCTGGGGGCGCGTCCTGCGGGCGGGCTTGCCGTTCGGCCTCCAATTCCGCGGCGACGACCGCTTCGCCGATCACGTCCTCCGAGTAGAGCACGGTGAGCCGGCGCACAAGGTTCCTCAGCTCGCGTACATTGCCCGGCCAATCATACTCGGTGAGCAGGTCCATCGCTTTCTTGTCGACGGTCTTCGCGGGCAGGTTTTCCGCCTTTGCTTGCAGAAGGAAGTGCCGCACCAAGTCCGGCACGTCTTCAGATCGCTCCCGCAAGGCCGGCAGCTTGAGCGGCACCACGTTCAGGCGGAAGTACAGATCTTCGCGGAAATCGCCAGCGTCGATTTGGCTGCGGATATTTTGATTGGTGGCCGCGATTATCCGCACATCGGCCATCGAAGCCGCACCGCCGGGACTGGCCTCAGCGTGTTCGCCTTCTTGCAAAACCCTCAGCAGACGGGTCTGCGCCTCTGGCGGCATGTCGCCGATCTCGTCGAGGAAGAGCGTGCCGCCGAGGGCGCTTTCAAGCCGGCCGACGCGCCGGGGCTCGCCTTCGGCTTCCGGCTCCGCGCCAAACAGCTCCGCCTCAATCTGTTCGCGCGGAATCGCCGCGAGATTGACAGCGACAAAAGGCTTTCCGGCCCGCCGCCCGTAGTCGTGCAAAGCCCTCGCCGCCAGCTCCTTGCCGGTGCCCGATTCGCCCGTAATGAGCACGGTCAGGTCCGCGCCGGCGAGACGCGCGATGACGCGGTAAACCTCCTGCATAGGCTGGGAGCGCCCGACGAGCGGCATCTCCTCGTGGAAGCCGTCGCCATGTTCGTCCGGTTCCTCGGCGGCTGGGGGCGGCTTCAAGGCGTTCTGTACAACCGACGCCATTTGATCGAGGTCGAACGGTTTCGGAAGATATTCATATGCGCCGTGTTCGGCGGCGTTCACCGCCGTCAGCAACGTGTTCTGAGCGCTCATGACAATGATCGGCAGGTCCGGCCGGTATTTGTGGAAGCGCGGAAGCAAGTCGAAAATGTTTTCGTCGGGCATCACCACGTCGGTGATCACAAGGTCGCCCTGGCCGTCATGCACCCAACGCCACAGCGTCGAAGCGCTGCCAGTCGTGCGCACCGCGTAGCCGGCGCGGCTCAACGACCGATTGATAACGGTCCGGATGGACGCGTCGTCGTCAGCGACAAGAATGGTGTGATGGGGGGTGTTCGCCATGAATTGCTGTGCTCGCTCTATCTCCGCGCCGCGTCCAAACCGCTCGCTACCGGAAGACGCACACGGAAGACGGCTCCGGCCTCCGCGTTCTCGCACTCGACGACGCCATTATGGTCCGCGACGAGCTTCGCGACGAGCGCGAGGCCGAGGCCCTTTCCATCAGGCCGATCCGTAACGAAGGGGTCGAACATGTTGGGAAAGATCTCCTCCCGAACGCCGCCGCCATTGTCTCCGACGCTGACTTCCAGGGGCAGCCCGCCGCCCCGCGGCGCGCCTGAAATCCTCAGCCGCATGCCGGATCGGTAAGATGTGGCGAGGTCGATGACGCCGCGCCCGCTGGCGCGCCCGAGCCGCGCATGCACCGCGTCGCTCGCATTCTTCACCAGGTTCAAGAAAACCTGCACTAACTTGTCGTAGTCGCCGATAACAGGCGGGAGCGACGGATCGTAACGCTCGGTGATCTGAAGATCGCTTGCGAAGCTGGACCGGGCGACTTGCTTCACCCTCTCCAACACCTCGTGAATGTTCACCTCCTCGCGCCGGGTGATCCGAGCGTCGCCAAAGGCTTCCATCTCATCGACAAGACGCAGGATGCGGTCGCTCTCGTCTCGAATGAGGGTTGCGAGCGTTTTGTCGTCGTCGGACACGCTGTCCTGAAGCAGCTGCGCCGCGCCGCGGATGCCTGCGAGGGGGTTCTTAATCTCATGGGCCATGGTGCGCGCCATGCCGGTGAGCGAGCGGGCGGCGCTGCGATGGTTGAGCTGCTGTCCAATCGACCGCGCCATGGCCCGCTCCTGCAGCGTGATGACCAAGGCGTCGCCCCGGTCCCACCAAGGCGAGATCGATAGATCGACCAGCCGCGGCTCCATCTTCGGCCCTTCAATGCGCACGTCGTACTCATTGATGGCGGCGTTGGTGCGTCGGCACTCGCTGATCAAGGCGAATAGCGGGCCGTCATCCGGAGCGAAGTCGCTGATCGGCGCGCGGATCAGCGTCGCCTCGCCGCTGGCGAAGAAGGTCTGCGCCGCGGCGTTGGCGAAAATAATGCGGTTGTGCGGGCTGAGGGCGATCACCGGCGTCGGCAGCGCATTGAGGAGACCGCGGCCCACCGCCGCCTCTTCATTCATGTCCGATCCCTCAGCGCCCGTCATGCGGCGACCCGGGCGGGCGCGCCTGCGTCCCGCAATCGGGCGAAGGTCTTTTGGGCGGCGGCGAGCACGGCCGACGGTGTTTCTTCCGTACAGACCCGCCGGCGCAGAGCCGTCCGCTCCGCGTCATCGATCGTGGACGGCGCATTGTCGATGTAAGCCGCCCAGTGCTTGCGCGCCACACGCAAACCAAGCTCCGCGCCATAATGCGCGAGCATGTCCTCGAAATGCGCCGACGCGATCGCCAGGCGCTCTTCTAACTCAGGGGCCGTCCGCGCCGCGCGGCTTCCGAGGCCGCTTGCGACAATCCCTGGCAGCCAGGGCGCGCCCAACGCCGCGCGGCCTATCATCACGCCGTCCGCCCCCGACGCCCGAAGAGCCGCCTTCGCGTCCGCCAGGCAACGGATGTCGCCATTGACGAGCACGGGAATGGAGACCGCCGCCTTCACCGAAGCGACAAAGCGCCAATCGGCGACGCCCTTATAAAACTGACAGCGCGTGCGCCCGTGGACGACCAATTGGCGAACGCCCAGCGCCTCGGCCCGGCGCGCCAGCTCCGGAGCGTTGAGACTGGAATGGTCCCAGCCCATTCGCATCTTGAGCGTGACGGGACGCGAGGTCGCCTCGACGGTCGCTGCGATCAAGCGGGCGGCATGATCGAGGTCCCGCATGAGAGCGGACCCCGCTTGCTGAGACCCCGTCACCTTTTTGGCTGGGCATCCCATGTTGATGTCGATGGCGTCCGCGCCCGCGTCCTCGGCGAGCCGCGCGCCCTCGGCCATCCATTTCGCTTCGCAGCCCGCGAGCTGCATCACGAACGGCCGCGCCGCGTTGTCGCCAGCGGCGCGCCGCAACATGTCGCGTCGCTCGCGCGCCAGTTCCTTGCTCGCCACCATCTCCGACACGACAAGCCCAGCGCCGAGACGATAGGCAAGCCGGCGAAATGGCAGGTCAGTGACGCCGGTCATGGGCGCAAGCGCGACCGGATTGGCGCCCAAAAAAAGACCGCCAGGCTCACTCTTTAGCGCCGCGTCCTCAATCTGCGTCGATTTTTGGATGGTCTCGTCCACGCTACCCGCCCACTTTCACGCGCGCATCTCCCCACCCTTGGGCGCCCGCGTGAATAACTCACAATCCTGCCTATTCCTTAGGCGCCAGCTGGTCAAGCGAGGGGACTGCGATCCAGCGCCGCTGGGCCTCGCGAAAATTGATCTCCCGGCGGGGATCGGCGATGGTCCCGCCCCAACCTGGATGGACGCCCCTCACCCATGACGGACCCACACACCCAGCCGCAACCCGCTTCGGAGCACCAGACAGCCGCCCTGATCGTCGCCGCCGGGCGCGGTCGCCGGGCTGGCGGCGGCACGCCGAAGCAGTATCGCGATCTCTGCGGCCGGCCGATATTGAGTTGGACGCTGGACGCTTTTCTGTCGCACCCGGAGATCGACCGCGTCCTCGTGGTTATCCACCCGGACGATGAGGATCTTTATGACGCAGCCTGCGCCCATCTAGAGAGCGCGCACAAGATTGGGGCCGCCTGCTATGGCGGCGCGTCGCGCCAAGCGTCGGTGCGGCTGGGGCTCGAACGCCTGGAGCCGGAGGCCCCGGCCCGCGTTCTCATTCACGACGCGGCCCGGCCCTTCGTCGACGCAGGCGTCATCGACCGGGTGCTCGAAAGCCTGGGTCACCATGAGGCGACCATCGCGGCGCTGCCAATTTCCGACACCCTCAAACGCGCGAGCGACGACGCCCGCCCCCTCATCACCGACACGGTGCCACGCGGCGACATGTGGCGGGCGCAAACGCCCCAGGGCTTCCGCTATGCCGCTATCCTGGGCGCCCATCGCGCCGTGGCCGACCGGGACGACTTCACCGACGACGCCGCCGTCGCCGAGGCCGCGGGCATGCCGGTGTCTTTGTCCATGGGCTCGCCCAACAATATGAAAATCACCCAGGCGGAGGATTTCGGCCTCGCCGCGTCGCTGTTGCGGGAGCGATCCGGCGCCCCCCAAGACGCCGCCGAGGGCGCGCCAGAGGACGCCAACAGCCCTGAGGAGGTCGTGATGGAGCATCGCACCGGCCAAGGTTTCGACGTTCACGCCTTCGAAGACGGAGACAAGGTGACGTTGTGCGGCGTCGAAATCCCCCACGACGCCAAACTCTCCGGCCATTCGGACGCGGATGTGGGGATGCATGCGCTCACGGACGCGATCCTCGGGGCCATCGGCGCGGGCGACATTGGCGACCACTTCCCGCCCACCGATCCCCAGTGGAAAGGCGCGGCTTCGGAGATTTTCCTCAAAAAAGCGCGCGATCTCGTGCGCGACGCCGGCGGCGTCCTCATCCATGCCGACGTGACGTTGATATGCGAGCGTCCAAAAATTGGTCCGCACCGGGACGCCATGCGCGCAGCCCTCGGCGACATCTTGCGCATCGCTCCGACGCGGGTCAGCGTCAAAGCAACGACCACGGAGAAACTCGGCTTCACCGGCCGCAAGGAGGGCGTCGCCGCCCTCGCCGTGGCGACGGTGGCGTTGCCCAGCCCCGGCGCAGCGCCGTGAGCGAAGCGCTGTTCTCGCCGTCCTTACGCGCCGCGGCCGAGGCGCTGCTCGCGGCCGCGCGGCGCAAGGGCCTTACGATCGCGACCGCGGAGTCCTGCACGGGAGGGCTCATCGCCGG
>JBCDJH010000104.1:0-7033 GCA_038747965.1 Pseudomonadota bacterium | reverse complement strand
TATCGCGCAGTTTTTTGTCGAGAGCGCTCGCGCGTCCCACGTAGCTTGGAGTGACCAGACTATCAAACCACTCCGAAACCATCTCTAGAGCGGATTTGTCCTTAGGTTTCGGGTTCTTCTTCACCACCACGAAGCGCGAGATATCGCTTTCCGCTTTGTCGTCGAGATCCGTCTTGACGCAGATGTAGTCCGTCGAATGGGCGAGGCCGAACGGCATCAGCGCGGCGTAAACCGGTTTATTGAGCGCCGACGCCCGGGCCGTACTTTCGACCACCGGGCCCTTGCCTTCTTCAAAGCGGGTCTTCACTTGCCGGTCCGGGTCAATGCCCGCTCGGGCGGCCCGCAGCACTTCGCGGTAGGCGTCGCCGTCGCCGTCCGGTCGGCGGACTTCGACACCAGCTGAGCGGAAGCGGGAGAGCTCAAGGGCGCAGCGGGCTTCGTCCGCCGCGGTCGCGTAAATCACATCGATCCGACGGGCGGCCGCGATCTGCTGGTCTCGGCTAAGTTTGTTGGTCGCCGGGCGCCGCCAAAAATCCTGCGCCGTAGGGAAGGGGGAGGCGCCGGGGAAACCGGATTGGATCTGCTCTTCATACTGGAGCGTTGGGATCGCCAGGCAGAAAGGATCATGGGCGACGACTTCGTCGCTCATGGACAGGCCCGGCATTTTTGAGATCAGTTCCAAAACTTCGGTATCGAAGGCGCCGCTTGGGTCGGTGATCGGAAGGATCGCCTTTTCCGCCTTTTGCGACAGAACCGCTGAGAGCGCTTGATCTTTGCTAAAGCGGGGCAGCGGCTCATAGGCCACCCGGTCTCTTGGCCGGCGGCCCTCCGCCTCTGAACTCTCGGTATGAATATCGAAGGCGAGCTTCGCGGAGCCGCCGAATTCGTCCCCGTAATAGGCGACATACGCGCGGCGCTGCGCGGCTTCATCCCACACCGGCTCGGCTGACGTTTCCTGCACCATGAACTCCGCCCAATCCCCTGCGAGTTATGATTTTATCCGAAATTAACCAATTTGCCAGCGGCAACCTTCGCCTACTGCCGCACAAGCCCGGCGAGATTTGGGCGGCTGGCGAAAGCTGCGCGGCGGCGGCCTCGGGAAACGGCGGCGAGCTAGAGGATAAAGCGGGAGAGATCGGCGTTTTTCGCAAGATCGCCCACATGGGAGCGTACATAGCTTGCATCTATTGAGACGGTCTCGCCATCCATGTCGGGCGCGCGAAAACTGATGTCGTCCAGCACCCGCTCCATGACGGTTTGGAGCCGCCGCGCGCCAATGTTTTCGACAGTCGCGTTCACTTCCGCAGCGATGTCCGCGATGGCGCCGACGCCGTCCTCGGTGAAGTCGAGCGTCACGCCCTCCGTCGCCATCAGCGCCTGAACCTGACGCACAAGGCTGGCTTCCGTTTCGGTGAGAATGCGCACGAAATCGTCGCGGGTCAGGGCCTCAAGTTCGACGCGGATGGGCAGCCGGCCTTGAAGTTCCGGCAACAGATCCGCCGGCTTGGCGATGTGAAACGCGCCGGACGCGATGAAGAGGATGTGGTCTGTCTTCACCGGCCCATGCTTGGTGGGTACGGTCGCCCCTTCAATAAGCGGCAGCAGATCTCGCTGGACGCCCTCGCGCGAGACGTCGCCGCCCTGGCCCTGGTTGGCGCGCGCGATTTTGTCGATTTCATCGATGAACACGATGCCGTCGTTTTGGGCGAGGTCGATCGCCTCCTGAACCAGCTGTTCTTCGTCAAGCAGCTTGTCGGACTCCTCGGCGATCAGCGGTTCGTAGGCGTCGCGCACCAGCAGCCGGCGGGTCTTTTTGCGGCCGCCCATCGCTTTGCCGAGCATGTCGTTCAGATTGATCATGCCCATCTGCGCGCCGGGCATTCCCGGAATATCGAGCATCGGCATCCCGCCTTGGCTCTCGCTCAGCTCCAGCTCGATTTCCTTTTCATCGAGTTCGTTGTCCCGCAACTTGCGCCGAAAGGCCTCACGCGTTCCGGCGGACGCGGTGGGGCCCACCAGCGCATCCAGCACCCGCTCCTCGGCGGCGAGATGGGCTTTGGCGTTGACCGCCTCGCGCTTGGCGGTCCGCACGAGGCCAATGGAGATCTCCACAAGGTCTCGAACGATCTGTTCAACGTCCCGCCCCACATAGCCGACCTCGGTGAACTTGGTCGCTTCGACTTTGAGGAACGGCGCGGCGGCCAGTTTCGCAAGGCGGCGGGAGACCTCAGTTTTGCCGACGCCCGTGGGGCCGATCATGAGAATGTTTTTCGGGGTCACCTCGTCTTTGATCGGGCCTTCAAGCCGCCGCCGCCGCCATCGATTGCGCAGGGCGATCGCCACCGCGCGTTTGGCGTCCGCCTGGCCAATGATGAAGCGATCCAGTTCCGAAACGATCTCGCGGGGCGAAAACTCAGTCATCAGCGCCCTTCAGGGTCTCCATGGTGACGTGGGTGTTGGTGTAGACGCAAATATCCGCGGCGACGCCGAGAGCCTTGCGGACGATTGTTTCCGCGTCGAGGTCGGTTTCATCGTAGAGCGCGCGGGCGGCGGCGAGGGCGTAGTTGCCGCCTGAACCGATGCCCATGACGCCGTGCTCTGGCTCGGCCACGTCGCCCGCACCGGTCAGGATCAGGGTCAGCGACTTGTCCGCGACCAACATCATCGCTTCCAATCGTCTGAGATATCGATCGGTCCGCCAGTCCTTCGCCAGCTCGACCGACGCGCGCATCAATTGCCCCGGATACTGCTCCAGTTTGGCCTCAAGGCGCTCCAGCAAGGTGAAGGCGTCGGCGGTGGCGCCGGCGAACCCAGCGATGACGTCGCCTCGGCCGATCGGGCGCACCTTGCGCGCGTTGCCCTTCATCACGGTCTGACCGAAGCTCACCTGGCCATCGCCGCCGATGGCGACAACGCCGCCCCGGCGCGCTGTGACGATGGTGGTTCCGTCGAATTGGGTCACAGGCGTTTGGCGATCCGCGCGGTGTGGCTTACATCAAATGAGTGAACCGCGTAGGTGGCGAGCCCGGCCGACGTTGTCAAGCGACGGCGCAAGCGTCCGGAGTTCGTCCAGTGCGAAAGGAAGGCCCGTGCGAACCGCGACGGTCGAACGCAAGACAAAGGAAACTGAGATCTTCGTCTCCGTCGATCTGGACGGGGAGGGCGTCTACGACGTTGATACGGGGATCGGCTTTCTGGACCACATGCTGGAGGCGTTTTCCAAGCACTCGATGATCGATCTGCGCGTCCGGGCGCGGGGCGATCTGCATATCGATATGCATCACACGACAGAGGATGTGGGCATTGTCATGGGGCAGGCGGTGGCGCGGGCGCTGGGCGATGCGGCCGGCCTGCGGCGTTTCGGGACCGCCTACATCCCTATGGACGAAGCCCTTTCCAGAGCGGCCGTTGACGTCTCCAAACGCCCGTATCTGATTTGGCGCGTGGCGTTCACGCGCCCGAAGATTGGCGACATGGACACGGAGCTCTTTAAGGAGTGGTTCCACGCCTTCGTCACCAATGCCGGCCTGACCGCCCATGTGGAGACGCTTTACGGCGACAACTCTCATCATATCGTGGAGTCGTGCTTCAAGGCGCTGGCCCGGGCGCTGCGGTCTGCGCTTGAAATCGACCCGCGCCTCGGCGACGAGCCGCCCTCCACCAAGGGCGTGCTCGGCGGCTAACGCCAGCTCGTCGGGGCCTCTCGAATAATTCTCGAAGTAGCGGAATGTTCCTATTGACGCAGGTGCGCCGCCATGCGCCACTCCCGCGCGCAGGGCTGTGGGGGCCATACATTCCCGTTTTTGGAGAGGAAAACCGATGAAAACGATTCTGCTTGGCGGCGTCGCCGCTGTTCTCGTCATGGCTGCGCCAGCGTTCGCCAGCGAGGAACTGCGTAGCAAATGCTATGAAGTCACCGCCGCCGAAGGCACGGCCGAGGGCGAAGGCGGATGCGATTGCATGGTCGACAAAGCCGCGGGCGATGACGCCCTTGTGGCTGAGCTTCTGGCGATCGGCGACGTCGCGCCGGAAGATCGCAACCCGACGGGCACGGCTGCTGAAATCATCGGCGAGTGCTTTCCGTCTGAGGCCGGCTAACTCAGCGAGTTGAAGGGACCGCCCCGCATACGCGGTGCGTTCTGATCGGTTGTGCGGCCCCCTTGGAGGGGTCGCACTTCTTTCAGCGTTGACGTTCTCCGCACCGGCTGTTTCACATCCCGCCCTATGACCGAGACGACCGCCATCATCGATTATGGATCCGGGAACCTGCGTTCAGCCGCGAAGGCGTTTGAGCGGGCTGCTGCGGCCTCGGCCGTCTCTCACCATATCACCGTCACGTCGGACCCGGCCGCGGCGCGCGCTGCGGACCGCATTGTCCTTCCGGGCGTTGGCGCCTTCGCCGACTGCCGGCGGGGGCTGTCGGCCATCGATGGGATGGACGAGGCGTTGCAGGAGCACGCCCAGCGCGCGCACAAGCCGTTCCTCGGCATCTGCGTTGGCATGCAACTGATGGCCGACCGGGGCTTTGAGCATGGCGAGACGGCCGGCTTCGGATGGATTGGGGGCCAAGTCGATCGGATGACGCCGGACGATCCGTCCCTGAAGGTGCCGCATATGGGGTGGAACGCGCTGGAGATGCGCGCCGGCCATCCGTTGATCGACCGCATGGCGTCGCGCCTTGATCCGCGCCCACACGCCTATTTCGTCCACAGCTACCAATTCTATCCGAGCCAGGACGAAGACCTCTGGGCGACCGCGTCCTATGGCGGCCCCGTCACAGCCATCGTTGCGAAAGACGCAGTGGTCGGCGTTCAGTTTCACCCGGAGAAGAGTCAGCGAACCGGACTGGCGCTGATATCCGCTTTCTTGGAGTGGCGGCCGTGAACCTCTATCCCGCGATTGATTTGAAAGCGGGCGCTTGCGTCCGCCTGCTGCACGGCGAGATGGACGCAGCGACCATCTACAATTCCAACCCAGCCGACCAAGCGCGAACCTTCGACGTTGCCGGCTTTCCTTGGCTGCATGTGGTTGATCTCGACGGGGCGTTCGCGGGGGATTCGGTGAACGGCGATGCGGTCGACGCCATCCTTGCGGCGACGCCTCGGCCCGTTCAGGTGGGCGGCGGGGTGCGCACCCGCGCGGCCATCGACGCTTGGCTGGAGAAGGGCGTACGCCGCGTGATTATGGGCACGGCGGCGGTGCGAAAGCCGGATCTTGTGACCGAAGCCGCCCGCGACCACCCAGGCCGCATCGTCGTCGGCGTCGATGCGCGGGACGGTTTCGTCGCCATTGAGGGCTGGGCGGAAGCCTCCACCATGAGCGTCCTGGACATCGCGCGGCGCTTTGAAGATGTGGGCGTGGCGGGGCTTGTCTATACTGACATTTCGCGGGATGGCGCGCTCACCGGCGTCAATATCGAGGCGACCCGCGCCTTGGCGGACGCCGTTTCCATCCCGGTCATCGCCTCCGGCGGCGTCGCCAGTCTCGCCGATATCGAAGCTTTGGCTGCGCTGAGGCATCCACGCATCGATGGCGCGATCATCGGACGCGCGCTCTACGACAAGCGGATCGATCCGGCCGAAGCGCTCAAGGCGGCGGCGGCTTAGAGCCGTTTGCACCTGACATGAGTCGATTTAGAGGCCGCAAATGGCTCTAAGTCTTTGTTTGCGCGAAGTGCGGATGCGAAACCGGTGACCCACTTGTCCTGCAATTCGCGCTAAACGCGGGTCAACTCTCCGCTCGCGATATGGTCAGTGTACCACTGATACGCCAGAGATAATCCGACCTTTAGGTCAACGCGCGGGCGCCAGCCCATATTCGTGAGAACGCTCGCGTCCATAAGCTTTCGCGGCGTGCCGTCGGGTTTGGATGGATCATTGCGCACTTCGCCGGGCAATTCGGCGATCTCCATGATCGTCCGGGCGAGATCGAAGATGGGCAAATCGGTCCCGCTGCCCACATTCACGTGTGGGTCGGCCGAGTAATGCTCCATCAGGAAGACGAGCGCGTCCGCGCAATCATCGACATACAGAAACTCACGGCGCGGCGCGCCGGAACCCCAGATCTCCAAGTCCCGCTCCCCCGCCAATTTGGCGTTGTGCGCCTTGCGCAGCAGCGCCGGGATTACGTGTGAATTCTGAAGGTCGAAGTTGTCGCCGGGCCCGTAAAGGTTGGTCGGCATGGCTGAAATGAAGTCGCGGCCATGTTGGCGCCGGTAAGCCTGGCACAGTTTGACGCCCGCTATCTTTGCGATGGCGTACCATTCGTTGGTGGGCTCAAGCGGCCCGGTGAGAAGCGCGTCTTCCGGGATCGGTTGCGGGGCGAATTTTGGGTAGATGCAGGACGAGCCGAGGAACAGCAGCTTTTCTGTTTCCGCCAAATGCGCGCCGTGGATGATGTTCGCTTCGATCATCAAATTGTCGTAGAGAAAATCCGCCGGGTACGTATCATTAGCGAGAATTCCGCCAACGCGCGCCGCAGCCAGGAACACGGCTTGGGGCCGCGTATCCGCCATCCAGGCGCGCACCGCGGCCTGATCGCGCAAATCGACCTCGCTGCGGCCAACGGTCAAGAGTTCGCAATCAAGCTGCGCGAGACGGCGCACCAACGCGCCGCCCATCATGCCGCGATGGCCTGCGACCCAAACGCGTTTGCCGGCGAGATCGTAGAGCTTTGGGCCCTCGTCCCCGTCGCTTATGGCTTGATCATCCGCCGCGGTCATTGCGTTCCTGCTCTCTCGCGACAACTTTCAAATCGCTGGCCACCATCTCGCGGACAAGGTCCGGAAACGGGGTGGAGTGGCTCCAACCGAGTTTCTCGCGCGCCTTGGTGGGGTCGCCAAGCAGTTGATCGACCTCCGCCGGACGGAAATAGCGTGGGTCTACTTTCACAAGCTCCGCACCGCTTTGAGCGTCTAACCCGACTTCTTCAACGCCTTTGCCGCGCCATTCGATGCGGCGTCCGACTTCGGAAAATGCGAGTTCGACAAACTCCCGCACGGAATGCATCTCGCCGGTGCTTAGCACGTAGTCAT